>NC_006270.3:462500-612500 GCF_000011645.1 Bacillus licheniformis DSM 13 = ATCC 14580 | reverse complement strand
GCTTTCTGGTTAGGTACCGTCAAGGTACCGCCCTATTCGAACGGTACTTGTTCTTCCCTAACAACAGAGTTTTACGATCCGAAAACCTTCATCACTCACGCGGCGTTGCTCCGTCAGACTTTCGTCCATTGCGGAAGATTCCCTACTGCTGCCTCCCGTAGGAGTCTGGGCCGTGTCTCAGTCCCAGTGTGGCCGATCACCCTCTCAGGTCGGCTACGCATCGTCGCCTTGGTGAGCCGTTACCTCACCAACTAGCTAATGCGCCGCGGGTCCATCTGTAAGTGGTAGCTGAAAGCCACCTTTTATAATTGAACCATGCGGCTCAATCAAGCATCCGGTATTAGCCCCGGTTTCCCGGAGTTATCCCAGTCTTACAGGCAGGTTACCCACGTGTTACTCACCCGTCCGCCGCTGACCTAAGGGAGCAAGCTCCCGTCGGTCCGCTCGACTTGCATGTATTAGGCACGCCGCCAGCGTTCGTCCTGAGCCAGGATCAAACTCTCCATGAAATAATGGAGCGCAGATTAAGTTCGTCACATCCTGTGACAACATCTGCATGACCTGCATCGTGCAGGCCCCTGACTACGCACATTCGCATGTACGATTTATTTAATGAATTAACAGGTACGTTTTGTCTTGTTTAGTTTTCAAAGATCATTCTAAAAATGGAGCGGGTGATGAGAATCGAACTCACGACATCAGCTTGGAAGGCTGAGGTTTTACCACTAAACTACACCCGCATCGCGAATATATGGCGCGCCCGAGAGGAGTCGAACCCCTAACCTTTTGATCCGTAGTCAAACGCTCTATCCAATTGAGCTACGGGCGCTTCATCAGGCGACTTAACTATAATACTATGAATATCAGTTAAAGTCAAGAAGTTTTTTGAAGTTTTTCTGCCGAATGAATGAAGTCTTTTTTGTTTCGACTTTATCCATTATACACATTTTAAGATTTTTGTACACCCTTTAAATGATGAATATAATATCTGTATTTAAAAGCTGTAACTTCGTTGTCTCAGCGACGAATAATAATATATCATGCATCCAACTGATCCGTCAACACTTTTTTCATTTTTTATACCCCTGAAAAAATAATGCTTACAGCCATTCATAATAAATGACGCTTTACTTGCCTTTTCATCTTATGTGATGTTTTATTGAATGTTCCCCAACTTCATTACAATATATACTGAACCGAACTATAAACCATTAACCTCGACAGCACTTTTGCACGGTCATTTAATGAAGCTTTTATTCAAGATCTTCTTTTAGGATATCTAAGACGCCTCCGATACATACAAATATGCAGGCAGAAATCTTCGCTATAGGAAAATTTCCGCCTGCAAACTTCAAATGCTTCATCTATATGCTCTTATGCTCTGCCGTTGAGACTCGACCTGCATGTCCCTCAACAATTCAAATGGTCACCCGCTGATTTTAGCGCTTGCACCGCTTTGTGCTGTTTCCGATTTATAGTTGCGGAAATTATGCTCAAGCTGTTCAAGCGTGAGGCCTTTTGTTTCAGGAAGGAATTTTTTCACGAATGCAATGGAAAGAAGTCCAAGTCCGACAAAAATGTAGAATGTCGAGGACAGCCCAATCGATTCAAGCAGTATCGGAAACGAGAATCCGACAAAGAAATTGGCGATCCACAAACAAAACACGGTGACGCCCATCCCGAGGCCGCGTACGCGAAGCGGGAATATTTCAGAAAGCATGAGCCATGTTACAGGAGAAATGGCGCCTTGTTGGAATGCAAGGAAGGTTACAGTCAGCGTAAGTACGACATAAGGAAGAGCAGCTGAACCTTGAAGGACGTTTGAGAAGATGCCGATAAGCAGCAAAGCTGATGTCGTTCCTATTAAACCGGTCAACAGCATCGGTCTGCGTCCCACTTTTCCTAAAAGCCAAATCCCCACGAACGTCGCCAATACTGAAATGACACCGTTTGCAATATTGCCGATGAGTGCAGCTTTAGTTTCAAACCCGGCATTTTTAAGAATTTCTGTTCCGTAATACATAATAGAGTTTACACCGGTAATCTGCTGAACGACAGCGATACCGATTCCAAGAAATACGATTCGGCGCACCCAAGGAACAGCCAGGTCCTTATAATTCGCTTTTTTCATTTCCGATTCTTTCATGACTGCAGCTTCGATTTCAGCAACTTCCGAATGCGCCCTTTTTTCCTTGCGGATTCTTTTCAGAACACCCAGCGCCGCTTCATTTTTCCCTTTAGAGACAAGCCATCGCGGACTTTCGGGCATTCTCAGCATACCAAAGAACAAGAATACAGCCGGGACTGCGGCAATGGCCAGCATGTAACGCCAAACATGTGAGGAATCGCCCATTGTGGTTCCGAGGATGGCATTGAAGGTAAATGCCAAAAGCTGTCCGGAGACAATCATTAATTCATTTTGGGTAACCATTCGTCCCCTTTTTTCTGAAGGAGACATTTCAGCCAAGTAAGTCGGGACTGTAACAGATGCTCCTCCTACGGCAACTCCGAGCAGGAACCGTGAGATAACCATAACCGTCACATCAGGCGCAAGCGTACATCCAAGCGTCGAGAAAAAGAAAAGTACAGCTAGAAAAATGATGTTCTTGCGGCGTCCGATATAATCGGATAGCCTTCCGCCGAACACCGCTCCCAATGCGGCTCCCAGGAGAAGCGAACTCGCGACCAATCCTTCTGTAAATGCTGTCAGGTTCAGCTGATCTCCTTCAGACATATAAGGCAAGGCTCCGTTGATTACTCCGGTATCATACCCGAATAGAAGCCCGCCGAACGTCGAGACTAAAATAATAGTACGCAAAAATGATTTCTGATTTCCCTGTTCATTCATATTGATTTCCCCCGCCTTTGTTTAAATGAAAATTGATTTATTTCCAAAGGTTTTCGAAACATCCTTAATAGTAGCTCATTTCTTTTTCCTAAAAGCTTCATATCTAACTTTTGAAAGTTTCGCCCCAAGCAACCCCTCCTTAACAGAAAATTAAAAATTTTATTTTGATGGAAGCTGAAGCCTCCTTGCAACCAATTACCCGCAACGGAATATTTTGGAATCGCTTTCATTTCTATTCCGTTTAAATAAATTGTTAGGTTATAGTTATGTTTTTGGTACATCTTTGTTAGGTCTGATATTATCATAATTTTAAAAGCGCTTTCAGTCAATATAAATTTCAGAAAACTTATCTATTTTCATTGAGTAAAATCGCCGCCAACCCCGGTATGAAAGAAAAATATCCAATCCGCATCGTTTCATTTTCTTTTTTTGTTATTTCTCATTACTTTTTTACTCTTGTCATTTCATAGTGATCTTTTTGTCATTTTTTTGTGATGTATAGAATTTTAGTCCCAATAAAAAAATACCAAGGGGCAATCCCTCAGTATTTTTGCCTGCCTGCAGCGGACATTCAATTATCTGTGTACAGCAACATGAATCAGCTTTCCTTTGACAGCAAGGCGTCCTTCGGTTCTCACAGCTTTGTCACATGTAATCAGTGTAATTTCCTTTTTTTTCGTCTCTTGAATCACATCTGTGTCCATTTCAGAAATGAATTGTTTCGACGTCACAGCGTATATATAGTCTTTTTTAAAGTCTGTGATTTTAACGGTATCTCCTTTTTCAATGTTGAGAAGGGGACCGAATAAGAGGCTCTCCCGCTTCATATGATGGCCTGCCAGCGGGTAGTTGCCTTCGCCCATTTTCTGATCGGGTCGCATTGTTGTCGCTCCGTAAAGAAGATTTTGATTGGTTGTGCCCTTCAATATCGGAAGCTTGAGATTGACGCTGCTTATGGTGATCCGGCCGATGACCGCTTTTGATTCACGATCGAGGCTGGCTTTTATTGTTTCCAAAATAGAAGGCGGCTGAATCGCCTCAAAATCAAATGAAGCCTTTTGTGCATTGTTTTGTTCCGCCTGTTCAGCAGTCAAATCAAAATTTTTATTCTTGTTGAGATTGATGATGATGCTTTCTTTAATGAAAGGAGACAAGACGAAGAGTATTCCTGATATGACAAGCACGGCAACGATCATTTTTTTATACATGCCTCACAGTCCTTTCTTTAAAAAAGCACCTGACCGGTTCAATGATCAGGTGCTTCAATGATTCGTTTACGCCTTTCTTTGTTTCTTTCTTGTGAAGAAAGCGAAGGCTCCTCCAGACAGAATCAGCAGGATGCCGATCATGATCGGAATGATGCTGTCTGTGTCACCGGTTTTCGGAAGCGTATCTTTCAAATGACCGTTGTCATTTGTTTTAGGATCTCCTTTCGAATTTCGGTCCGGTGTGCCTTTGTTATCTGTTTTAGGGTCTCCCGAATTCGGGTCCGGTGCGCCTTTATCAACAGCCGGCGTTTTCAGTTTTTCATTGGACGCGATCACCTCGACCGGTTTTGTCTGTCCTTTTTTAATTTCAAAAGGAATCGGTGTTTCATCCAGCTTGTAACCGTCAGGAGCCTTCGTTTCGACAAATTGATAGCGTCCAGGTGCCAATCCCTCCGCTGTGAACTGCCCGTTTTGGTCTGTAGTCCAGACTGCCGGCAGCTTTTTGCTGTTGCCTCCGGCTTTAACTGGCTTTCCATCGGCATCGAGCAGTTTGAATTCGGCTCCTTTTAAAACAGCCTTTTTATTGTTGCTGTCCACTTTCGTCAGTTTCACATCGCCAGGTGTCAATTGGTTCTCTGCAGTCAGTTCGATTTGCTTTGTATCAGTATTTTTGACTGTGAACGATATTGGCGTCTTATCCAATTGATAATGCTTAGGCGCTTTTGTTTCGACAAATTGGTAGTTACCGGGCTTAAGACCGTACACTGTGATCCGGCCGTCTGCGTCTGTTGCCAAACCGGTTTTCAGCACCTTGCCGGTTTCATCTGTCAAATCGAACTGCGCTCCCTGAAGTCCGGCGCTCTTGTCATCCTGGCCGACTTTTGTGAGCACAACGCTGTTTTTCTTGTTGAGAGCCGTCAGTTTAACCTGTTTCGGCTCACCTTCGTGTTTCCCGGTAATGGAAAATGGGATCGGATCTGTTGACAGCAGGTAGCCGTCAGGCGCATGTTTTTCAACAAATTGATAGCTTCCCGGCGCCAAATCGCCAGCCTCGATTTTGCCGCCTTCTTTAGAGATCAAATCGTCTTTGACCGTTTTGCCTTCGCTGTCAATGATTTTAAACACGGCTCCTTCTAATCCATTGCCGTCTTCATCTTTTTTCTCCAAGTAAACAGAACCTTTATAGTTAACGAATGTGCCCGCATCTACATGTTCAGGTTTTCCTTTAGCGGAATCCGGGATGACAAACTCGATTTTCCCGCTGTTCAATACAAATCCATCAGGCGCTTTCGTTTCTACGAAAGCATAGCGCCCAGGCGCCAGGCCTGAAGCCGTAACAGTTCCATTTCGATCTGAGACCAGTTCCTCCTGTACGGTATTCCCGATTTGATCTGCGATCTTAAAAACGGCTCCTTCAAGCTTGTGGCCTTTCGCATCTTCTTTTGTTAAATGAACCGAGCCTTTATAATTAACAGCGGCGCCTGCATCAACCGGCTCCGGTTTCCCTTCAGCTGAGCCCGGGATGGTGAATTCTATTTGATCGTTGTTTAACATAAAGCCCTCGGGCGCCTTCGTTTCCACGAAAGCATAGCGCCCAGGCGCCAGGCCTGAAACTGCGATTTTTCCGTCTTCATCGGAAGTGAGCTTTTCATGAACGGTTTTGCCTTCATGATCAACGATCTTAAACTCAGCGCCCTTCAGCGTACGGCCTTCCGCATCCTCTTTTGTCAAATAAACCGAACCTTTATAGTTGACGGCTTTGCCTGCGTCCACGGATTCCGGTTTTTCTTTTGCCGATTCAGATATGGTAAACTCGATTGCCTTGCTGTTTATCACATAGCCCTCGGGCGCTTTGGTTTCAACAAAGGCATAGCGGCCAGGCGCAAGGTCAGATACCGCGGTTTTCCCGTCTTGATCTGAGGTGAGCTTTTCATGAATGGTTTTGCCTTCATGATCAATGAGCTTGAATTCAGCCCCCTCTAATTGACGGCCTTCTGCATCTTCTTTCGTTAAATGTGCTCTGCCTTTATAGTTGATCAATGTTCCTAAATCAACGTCAGGTACTTGATTCTTATCATTCGTTTTGACGGAGAAGCCGAGTTCTTTTGTATTTAAGAGATAACCTTCAGGCGCTTTCGTTTCCAGCAAACGATAATCGCCGGGCGGCAAACCGTTGATCTCAACTTTTCCGTTTTTGTCGCTCTTAATATTTGTACGTATTGTCGTAAAGGCGCCATCGCCGGATTTTTTCTCCAGCTTGAACACGGCTCCTTCCAACGGATTCTTTTGTTCGTCTTGTTTGATAAGCGTCACCTTATTCTTCTCATTCACGACTTTGTAAAGCGCTCCGGCACTTGAAGAGCTGCTGTTAATCTCAACGGAGACCCCGTCTGCATAGGCGTCGCTGATCGTATATCCGTCAGGCGCCTTGATTTCTTTTAAAATGTAAGTGCCATAGCGAATATTGCCGAATGTCAGCTTGCCGTTGTCGTCAGTCGTTCCTGTCCGCAGGAGCTGCTCATTATCTTTTGTCCGCAATTGAAAATCTGCTCCGGAAAGCGGCGTCCCGTCTTCTCCCGTTTTAAGGATTGTCAGGCTTCCTCTTTCCCCTGAGCCTGAACCGCCGCCGCTTGAAACGGCAACAAAGACCGAGCTGTTGTTTTCCTGGGTCTGTTCCTGGACATTCGTTCCCGAAATCGACACTTTGTTGTTAACATGGCCGCTCGTGCCGGCAATATTGATCAATGATTGATATTGAATAACATAGGCGCGGTCGATTTTTTTGTAATCGCCTGTAAATTTCAGGACAAATGATTGTTCGCCGGTTGCATTGTCGGTCTTGATATCCAGTGTATAGTCCTCGCCTTTCTTAAGCTGAACATCATCCGGGACAAGATTTCCGCTGCTGTCTTTGACTGCACCTTTTTCATCATATTTAGCCTGATAAACTTTAAAAGAATCTTCAGCTAAAATTTGATTGGTATCCGGAGTATCGGTGACTTTTACATCTTCCAACACCGACTGGCTCGCGTTGACATTGATGCTCCAATCGACATAACCTCCGTTTTGTTTGCCTCCTTTGAAAACGAGGCTTCCTCCGTCTGCGACCGAAACGGATGCCGTCAACTCACGCTCTGAATATCCGGCATTATGGTACGTGGCCTTATTGGTGTAAGGATCGTGCTTAATGACCTGTCCTTTTAGCGATGTTTTAAATTCAATAAGATACGGGACGGAATCGTCCGTTTTCAAATGGACGGTCAAAGTTTGTTTATTGGCAGCCGACGGCTCTTCCACATCATATTGGGAGGCGGGCAGGATGTCTCCTTCTGTGATGGAACCGTCTTTATTAACTGAATAGCTCTTGACGACAACCGAGCCTTTTTCAAATTGCTGGTCATCTGCTAAAGAATCTTTAATATAAGGGTTTTTTGACGGCTCTCCATTATAGTTGATGCCGATTTTCCACGTGATTTCTTTTGAAACAGCGTTGTATAAGCCGTGTTTGAAGCCGTTGTGGGATGTCTGGCGATTCGGCGTAAAACTGCTCGCTTCCTTATTTTTGCGTTCAGTGCTGCTGTGATCAGTCCACGTTGATTCTGCCGTGTTTTTGACATTTTCGTTGGAAAAGTCGGCATTCATATTCGTGGTATACGTGATCTTAAGCTGGCTGTTCGTTGTCGCATAATCTCCGATGAGTTCCAGGAGAAAACCTTCATGATCCGGTTTTATTATCAATGTATAGTCTTTGCCTTCTTCAAGCGTTTTGTTATTCGTCACATCCTGAAGGCGGAATGATCCGTCGAGGAGCGTGAGCCCGCCGCTTTCGAAATTGTCATCCAACTTCCAATTGTTCATCGTGTAGTTGTTTTTGTTGATTGCGATCGTCCAATCGACCGTTTTCTTCTTGTAATCAATGTTTGAGTAGCCTTTTATCAAATTCTGCTGAACGGCTGTACCTGAAGCTTTCTTTGATTCTCCTGTTCCGGTCACTGCAGTGTTCGTATAGGTTGTTGATTTATCGATGATTACTCCGCTGTTGACCTCGGTTTGATACGTGATTTTGTAAGCTCCGGTAACATCTTGGTTAAATTTGATTTCAAACCCGCTTCCATTATCAGAGAGCGTATAATCCTTGCCTTCCGTTAGAGGCGTTCCAGCCTGCTCACTGCCGTTCTGATTGAAAGTAATCGGAATCACCTTTAAGGAATCTGAAACAAGATGCAAATCAGCGGAACCAAACGAGTCTGTTATGCTCGCTTTGGATTCGTCGATTTTTTTCTCTCCATAGTTATATAAAATCGTCCAGCTGAACGTCTGTGAATCGCTTTTATAACCTGTCGACGATTTTTCGATCATTTTCCCGTATTTGGCCGTGACAGAGGCCTCTGCAGAAGCCGGTTCCAGATTGTCTCCGCCGAACGTTGCCTTGTTCCTAAATGCAGCGTTTCCGCCTTCGTTCGGTTTTGCGGAGTCATCGATGTCCGTCACATAGATGAGGCGGTAAGCCGAATCTATCTCACCGTCGAATGTGACATTTCCATCTGCGTCTACGGTGTAGCCTGAAAGAACTTCATCTCCCCGGCTGACTGAACCATCTATGTTGACATCCAGCTGATAAACTTTGACAGAACGATAGGTCAGCCCCTCTGGAAAGTTCTGCAGCTTGGCATTTTTCACCTGATCCAATTTTTTGTTGAGGTCGACTGTCCATGTGACCTGCCCGGGGTTGATGCCTTTATCGAAAGTTCCTGATTTATCAATGGTTTTGCTTACTTTTGGTTTGAAATAAACCGTTACTTCCGGAGTGTCTGATTTCACCGGAAAAGGAATCTTTTGAGTCGTCGAGCCTTTTATTTTTTGTGCGTTGAACTGGGTGTTGACAAACAACGTCCCTTTGACATTCGAATCTTCTTTCACTTCGCCGTTAAACGTCATCACAACGTGGCCTTTTGTATCAATTGAAAAATAGCCGTACGTGATGCCGTCTGAGCTTAATGGCTGATTCGTAATGTCGTTGTACATGATAAAAGCTTCAGGCAGATCAAATTCATAGCGGTCGCCGTCGTTTATCGTCTTTCCGAGCTCATTCGGGATGTCCCAAGTAATTGAGATTTTCGCCGGAGAATTCGTGTCGGCTCGATTGCTTTTGTCATAAGGCTTTCCGTGCTCATCCGTCAGCGTCACGCCGGTTAAAATATTTTGGGTGATTTGATTGCCACCGGACGCAAGGCTTCCGGCTGCCGCCAGTCTGGAAGATGCCGCCGGTTTTGAATCGCTGTTCTCAGCGTCGGCAGCTTTTTTCTTCGTTTCCTCTTGGTCCTGTCCTCCTGAAGATTTTGATTGATCGTCTGACTGATCGTCCTCAGATGACGGAGGATCATTTTTCGCCGTTTCCGATTCGGAGCCTGTATTCACGGGTATGATCACTTGCTGTGTCTTGCCTGCTCCGAGTTGAAAGAGAGCTGTGACCGTTTTTGTATCGCTTTTCATATCTGCGGCAAACTTTGCTGACAGCGCAATGGCCCCTTTTGCTCCGGCAGAGCCCTCGGCAGGGCTTTTTAGAGTTACGGTAAAAATGTTGCTGTCCGCTTTCACTTGATAGCTGCCGATGATCTGCTGATCTGCCGATTTCACTTCTCCCTCGGCATCCTGAGCGAATTCGAAGCTTTTAGGTACCTCTACAGTGAAACTGTTTTCGGCGCCGGCTTCTTCATCGTTTTTTAACGACCACTCGTATGTGAGTGTCACTTTGTCTCCCGGCTTTAATGCTGGTTCGTCTCCCTTTGAGCCGTCAACCGTTTGATCTTCGCTGTTTTTGATTGTCACTGAATCAAAAAACACGCTGCCGCCTGTTGATGTGCCGGCAGCCACTGCCGTCAGCGTAAAGCCGACAACTTGACTGAAGATCAAATACAATGCCAGGCAAGTGACCAAAAATGATTTCAGCCCTCTTTTTTTGCTGAGGCTGAACGAATATTTTTTCGATCTCAAATTGTGATTCCTCCCCTTTTATAATGTTTTTGTGTACGGATCGATTGAGCCTGGAAATGGACGGCCTCCCTCCTGAAAATTTTTTTCTATTTGCAGAATGACAGGCTTTTAAAATCGTTGCTGTATGTTTAGCGGCGGTAGTCAAGATGTCGCGGGTATGAATTTTGCTTTATGTCAGCTGACATCATCCGAACCAAACTACATTGTATGGGATGGAACTATACAATTTCTGAACATCGAAATGTAAGCTGAAAATGGCATAAAAAAAGACCGGCTGATCCGGTCTCGCGTTTACCTTTAATTCATTTTGTCCTTCATAAGTTTATAGCGCTCATATTCCTTGATCGCTTCTTCTACATTCCCGGTTTTATTAAACAGCTGCATCTTGTATTGGATGATTTTATGATCGCACGGTTCGATTTTCTCGACCAGCAGACATATATCAAGCCCCCGGCGGTAGTCTTTTTCATGAATAAGAAAATCGACCAGTTCATAAGCTTTTCCAAGCCAGATCCGGGCAAGCCGCGTCTTTTCGGGTTCGGCCCACAAATAACCGTGTTCCATAAAGTAATGGTTTTCGTATGCAAGCAGCAATTCCATGTGCCTGTTGATCGTCGCCATATGGATGGGAGGAGCCTCTTTCAGCGACTTTTCCCATTCGTCAGCATCCACTTTCACACCGGAAATCCGGAGGACATATCCTGTGTCAGTCTTCTCGATGGATTGACCGAAAGGAAGCCTATCGATTAATTTCCTGATTTGATAAATCGCTGAATATAGCTGAGTGCTTGCTTTAGAGACATCATGATCCTGCCAGAACAGGTCGATCAGCACGTCTTTGCTGATCACATGGCCGTGATGATGAAGCAAATACGCGTAAATTTCACGGGCCTTGGATGTTCTCCACTTAACAGGTATATATGTTTTGACGCCCTTCTCTGCTTTGTAAAATTGCAAATTCCCAAAACATTGGATGAAATAGTCCCCTCCGGCATTTACCGCTGAAGCCTTTAGCAAGCTGTTTTCCCTGATCCGTTCAATCGTCTTCACGAGCCGGACGTAATCGACGGGTTTAAGCAAATAATCCACCGCATTTAATTCAAACGCTTTTATGGCAAAATCGTTATAAGCCGTGATAAAAACAACCTGAATGTTTTCATTCATCGATTGAATCGCTTCAGCGAGCTCAATCCCGTTTATCCCCGGCATTTCAATGTCAAGAAACACCGTGTCTATATCCCGAATATCCGGATATTCCAGAACATCAGCCGGATCTTGAAACATTTCAATGAATCGAAAGCAATTTGTTCGTTCAAGCATATTTTTAAAATGAAGCAATGCCAGTTCCTCGTCATCCACAATTAACGCTTTCACGACACACCCACCCCATTTTTCATCGAATCATCTGGAAATTATGATAATGATTATATCATGTCTACGGACCTATTTAGTTGGATTCATTTTCTTAATCTTGTCGTTTATTAACATTTAAGAGTACAATATTCATAAGATTCGACAAGACTGCAGCAGGTGGAATGAGGAGTGCTCATGTTGAAAAAGCTATTTGTTTTCATTTCGATTATTCTCGGCTATGCCGGCTTCTTTTTTATTTTCTTATTCATTAACAACCAATTGTCCGAGCAAAACTACCCTGAAGCGAAGCAAGGAATCATCAATCTGGAAACATGGGATTTTCAGAAAGACGGGAACATCGCGCTCACCGGAGAATGGGCACTATACCGAAACCAGCTTCTCTCCCCAAAGGACATTCATGCAGGCAAAGGAAAAGCCCCCATTTATTCCGATGTGCCTAACAATGTCAAACTTACCGATTCAGGAAAAAACGTGGATTACGGTACATACAGACTGATGATCCGGTCAAAGCAAGACAATGAGATGTTCGGAATCAGCACCTCTTTTATAAACAGCGCAAACCGAGTTTATTTCAACGGCAAATTGATCGGGCAGAGCGGAACCCCTTCAAACAAAGCGAATTTCACGGCGCAAAACAGGCCTTATACGAGTTTTTTCGAGGTTCGCCGCGGAGACAACGAGTTGATTGTACAATTTTCGAACTTCAAAAAAACACCTTCATGGGGGATAGAAAAACCGATTGCCTTTGGGATGCAGCAGCACATTTTACACCAAAGCAAAATCTCTTTTTTAAATGAAACCAGCATGATCACAGCATTCTTTATTACCGGTTTATACTTTCTCGGCTTTTTTCTGCATCGAAGAAAGGATAAGCACTTATTCTTTTTTTCCACGATGTGTCTTCTTTTTTCGGTCATAGTGCTTTTAATCGGAAGAGAACGAATGATCTTTCTTCTCTTTCCGTCTATCTCATTCTCAGCTTTAAGCGTCGTGAGGGCGACCACAATGGTGCTTGTCAGTATGGCGGTTTTTCTCTATCTATATTTCGCTTACAAAGAAATCGTTTCGAAAAAATGGATAATCGCCGCGACTGCATTTTCTGTACTGGTTTTGATGATTGATTTTATTACCTGGGGTTACACAGACCGTCTCGCATATATATTGCACTCTGTTCTTGCCGTCACGACTTTGATTTATATTACGTATGTGTTTGCGATTTCTGCTGTTCGGAAAATGAAAGGCAGCCTTTATCTTACGATTGCAGCGATCTCGATGAGCGCATTCGTCATTTTAACGACAGTTTCTGCTTACAGCGGCAAAAGAGGCTTTTCATTCAATTCGCTCTATGCCGTGCCGTCGATCATCGCTTTGCTGGCGGCTGTACTGATGATGGCGCAGCAATTCGCAGGCGCATTCCGCGAGAACGAAATCCTGTCCTTGAAATTGCTCAGAATGAATCGATTAAAAGACGAGTTTATCGCCAAAACATCACATGAATTTAAAACGCCGCTGAACAGCATGATTAATATATGCCAGACCCTTTTGGCAAGGAAGAGAAAAAGGACGTTAGAGGAAGAAAAAGAAAATCTGCAGCTGGTCATCCGCATGGGATACAGACTCTCCAGTCTGGTGAACGACATTCTCGATTTGGAAAAAATGAAGCAGGGCATGCTGCAGATTCAGGCCGTTCCTGTCGATGCCCATTCGGCGATCAGCACGGAAATGGACTTCTATCGGCTGTTGTCAAAAAATAAAAATGTCCGGATTGTAAACCGTGTTCCATCCGGACTGCCGCTCGTCTTGGCCGACGAAAACCGCTTCCGGCAAATCATGACCAACCTGGTTGATAACGCGATCAAGTATACGCCGGAGGGGCAGATTACGCTCTCCGCCGAAAGGCTCGACCAAGAGAAGGTCAAAATTACAGTAGCAGATACAGGAGTCGGCATACCAAAAGCCGTGCGTCAATTGATATTCGAAGCTTTTCAACAAGCAAAAAACCATAAAGACGACGGAGCCGGGCTTGGTTTAAGCATCGTCAGACAGCTCGTTCAGCTTCAAAATGGAGAGATCTGGGTAGAATCGGAAGAAGGGAAAGGATCGGCATTTCATTTCACACTGCCTGTTGCAAAAAATGACCCTCTTCCTGACGCGAAGAAGGAGAACATGCCTCAACAGCAAGCCGTCAGAGATCTGCCCGATGTTTCTATCAGCACGCCGTACTACTCAAAGAAAATGGATGCTTCAACTGTTTTGATCGTCGATGATAACATCGAAAGCTTAAAAATTTTGGCCGATATGCTTGAAGGCGTTCCTTATCAAGTCATCGCAGCAAAAAGCGGCCATGAGGCTCTCGAAGTCGTCTCCCGTTCAAAGCTTGACTTGGTGATTTTGGACCTGATGATGCCGGATATGACAGGGTTTGAAGTCTGCATGAAAATCCGCGAAAGGTTCACAATGGTGGAACTTCCGGTTCTGATCATTACGGCAGCCATCATCGACCATGATAAATACAAGGCTTTTCACGCTGGGGCAAATGACATTTTGCAGAAACCGTACAACTACACTGAATTTGCAGCCCGCGTTAAAAACCTGATCATGATGAAAGATACGGCAGCCCAAGCGACAAATATGGAGATGGCATTCCTCCAATCGCAGATCAAGCCGCACTTTCTTTTCAATGTATTAAATACCATTATCGCGCTCAGTCATTTGGATATTGAAAAGGCGCGCGAAGTGACGGCTGATTTTACAAACTACTTGAGAATGAGTTTTGACTTTCAAAATACATCAGGGATGAGTTCTTTCAAGCATGAACTGTCGATTGTGAATTCGTATCTTTCCATTGAAAAAACGCGCTTCGGCGATCGGCTGGACGTCATTTACGATATTGAGGAAGACATCGACTTTACCCTTCCGCCTTTAATGATTCAGCCTCTTGTCGAGAATGCCGTCCACCATGGCATCAGCAAGAAAAGAGGCGGAGGCTGGATCAAGCTGACGGCAAAAAAAGAAAGCGAAAACCGCTATTATATCAAGATAGAGGACAACGGAATCGGCATGCCGCCGGAGAAACAACAAGATATCTTTTCTTCTCATTTCACTCATAGTGTCGGTATGAAAAATATCAACCGCAGGCTGAAACACTTCTGCGGAAGTGAACTGAATATCGAAAGTACGCCTGATAGCGGGACCGCTGTCTCAATGGTCATTTCTATCAATGAATCCGCGGACGTCTCAGACTCCGCCATCCAGCGGGCGCCTCTATAACAACAAAAGGACGGAATCAAGTGATTCCGTCCTTTACCTTTACCGCTCCCCCTGGTTTTCCCGCGTTAAAGCAAAAAAAGCGAAAGAGCCGATCACAGCAGTGATGAACATGATCGCACCCATTGGAACGGCCGTTGTTTCATTCATTCCAACGAGAGGCGAAACGATCGAACCGAGCAGCAGCGGAAGCATGCCCAGCATTGCGCTTGCACTGCCCGCACGGTGCCCCTGGTTTTCCATCGCCAGCGTAAATGTGCTTGTCAACGTCATTCCGATGGTTATCATGTAGATAAAGATTGAAATGACAATCGCTGCAAGCGGTCCTTTCAAAATCGTCATCGTCAGGAGAACGGATGTCGCGATGACAGCGGTAATGACCGCGATCCGCAAGAGCTTCCTCTCATGAATGATTCCCCCGAATCGCCCGATGATAAAGCTTCCCGAAATAATGGCGAGGCCGTTAATGCCGAACAGCACGCTGAACACCTGAGGAGAAACCCCATAGATATCCTGATATACAAAAGGCGTTCCGGATACGTAGGCAAAGCTGCCTCCGTGAATGAAACCGACAGTCAGCGCATAGCCGATAAAAGACCGATCCTTCAACAAGCTCCCCATCGTTTTGAGAGACGAACCGATTGAGCTTGGAATCCGTTTTTCGGGCGGCAATGTTTCAGTCAATTTCATCGAGATAACGAGTACTAGTAACAATCCGATCAATGCCAGCGTATAAAAAATCGTATGCCAAGTAGCGAACGGCAAAAGCAGGATGGCTCCCCCCGTCATCGGCGCGACCATCGGCGCAACCGCGGTGATAACCATTAGAAGCGAGAAAAATTTAGAAAGCTCTCTCCCTGTAAACACGTCCCGTACAATGGCGCGCGACAGCACAATTCCAGCCGAAGCGGTAAATCCCTGTAAAAAACGGGCAAGCACTAATGTCGCGATATTAGGCGACAGCGCGCAAAACAGTGAAGACAGCGCAAACAGCGAAATCGAAATTAATAAAGGTTTTCGCCTTCCCTTCGCATCGCTCACAGGCCCAATCACGAGCTGGCCGATGGTAAGGCCGATCAAGCAAGCCGTTAAGCTGAGCTGCACAAGCGACGCACCGGCTCCCAGGTCATCCGCTATTTCAGGGAAGCTCGGCAAATACATATCGATATTAAGAGGTCCAAGTATGGCAAGCATTCCGAGCAGAAAAGCCAATGCCAACCTCTCTTTTCCAACTGGATTATGAAGCATAAAAACATCAAAACCTTTCTATCAACCTAGTTAACATCTCTGTTTCTATTGTTACAGGCTGCAAAACATTTGTATATTGTACCATATTTTTTGAACAGTGAAAGGCGGTTGCATGAAAAATAAATGCACCCAATTGACTTTATTGCCATAAAAAAAGGCCTCCTTAAAGGAGAGCCTCTTTTTATAGATTATTTCATCGCTTTGACGATAAGCGATGCCAAGGCTTCAGCACCTTTCGGCATCAGGTGGACGCCGTCGGCGGTGAAATATTCGGGATGTTGCAGTGCTTCAGCGTGCCAATCGACCAATGTCACATTTTGACGGCTGTCCGCATGCTTCCGAAGCGATTCATTCACCTTGCTCTCCCATTGTCGGGGGACGCGCGTATTCACGAGATAGACATCCGCTTTTGAGAAAGCATCAAGCAAAGCGTCCAATTGGCCGTCCGTAAAATAGCCGTTTGTTCCCAATTCAATGACGACGGCTTTGTCCGGATGATTAAAGGAGGCGTAGGTTGATGTCAATTGAAGCGCTTCCCTCACTTGCCTTCCAACCTGTCCGTCGATTGTGATTCCCGGAATCTTCCGGCGCAGGCTTGAAGCGATGTCCAGCATGACCGAATCCCCGACAGCCAATACTTCTTTTTCGATGCGATCCGGCTCTTTTTCCGCAGACTGCTCATCTTTCGTATCTGACGATTCCTCCCCGTTTCCGGTTTTACTCTCATTTCCGCTCTCAGTTTGTGCTTTCTTATCGTCCTGCCGTTCTTCACTTTTGTCAGCCGGCTGATCCGCTGAGGCGCTTGTTTCCTCATAAGATTTTGAATAGGCCTGCTGCGGCTGTTTCTTTTCGTCGGCCAATCCCGACAGACCCCCTGCAAAAACGAGGAGCGCGGCAAACATCAGGCCGATTGATATTTTGCTTGGAACGGAAGCCGTTTTCCATTCCGTGATCTTATCCAGAAAAACCCGGCTGACAAACGGTTTAAAACCGTCTTTTCGGATCGGCTTCTCAATAAAGCGATACGAAAGTTCCGCCAGAATAAATGTAACGGCGACCTTCATCGCAACATGCCAGTACACCGGATTTCCAATCTCCTGAACAGGCGTGCTCAGCACGATAACGGGATAGTGCCAAAGATAAATGCCGTACGACCTTTTCCCGATCCAGCGCAGCGGCTTCACGGAAAGGGCAAAGCCCAGGAAGCTGCTCGGATGACTGACGCATGCAATCAAAATAGCTGCGATTATGCTGATTATAAGCATTCCGCCGTGATAGAGAAACGGGCTGAATTCATCGACAAAATAAATGCACATCATAAGCAGCGCGAAAGCGGCAAGCTCAGTTCCGTGCAATGCATGCTTGAGGCTGTTGGGGAGCCTGTTCCCAGACAGCCTTTTCATCGGCCACACAAGGGCTAATGCGCATCCGATCAACAGCTCGAAAGCGCGTGTATCCGTCCCGTAATATACACGGCTCGGATCGCCGCCCGGGACGTACAGGATGCTCATCCATATGGCTGAACAAAGCGCACACAGCACAACCGCCGCTGCAAACCTCTCCCGCTTTTTAAATATGTAGATGCCCAACAGCAAAATGATCGGCCAGATAAAATAAAACTGTTCTTCAATCGCCAGTGACCACAAGTTTTTTAAAGGAGACGGCGATCCGAAACTATCAAAATATGACAGGTCGTGAAAGATAAACCACCAATTGCTGACATACAAAAGAGAGGAGATCGCATCTCCCCGTACGGTATGCATCAGCTCTCTGTTAAACAAAGCGACCCATATGACGGTTGCGAAAATCATGAGCGTCGCCGCTGGAAGCAGCCGCCGTATCCGGCGCACCCAAAAATCGCGGAATGTGAGGGAAATGTCATTTCCATACGCCGGCAGGATAATCGATGTAATCAAATATCCTGATAAAACAAAAAAGATATCAACCCCAATGAAGCCTCCGTCGGCCCAGCTCATGTTGAGGTGGTAAGCGATAACCGCCAAAACGGCAAAAGCCCGAAGGCCGTCTAACCCCGGTATGTAACGGTGTTGTTGTGTCTGATCTCGCATGGTATTCCTCCAATGATATGTACGTACGATTCTTCTGTATGTTTCGTGCCTTTTACGGCTCCGATATTATAGACGAAGTCAGGACGGTTTTTTGTTTCAAAAAATCGTCATTTTTATCTTCCCTGAGTAATGCCGTCTCTCTAGTATAAGAGTTTCCTGCAGAATATGTTGTTACAAAGTTGTAAAAAATAAGAAATCCATGATTTCAGCGAATCATGGATTTCTTTCACTAGCGGATATAGCGGTCGCCGATCAGCAGGTTCGAAATCGCCTTAGTCGGAATTTCAAACTCCACCGCGCCCATATAGCCGGGAGCGACTTCATAATCATCAAACGAAATCACCAGTTTATGATTCTCTGTAATGTAAAAATTTTGGTCGGCCTTGATTCGTTTGAATGGCTCGACTTCTTCGTCACCGATCCAATATATTTTATCAGGATCATCTTTCATTTGCTGTTTCATTTGCTCTTTAATGTTTTCGCTGATGGCGGTGATATACCGGTCGTCTTTAAACAAGCTTTTCAAGGTGAGCAGGACTTCATTCTTTTTGTCAATGGTGATATAGCGCCGTTCGGTATAGCTGGACGCTTCCGTTCTTTCGACGCTTCGCCGAATCGAAATCAAATCTTTCGTATCCGTGACTGTCTCATAATCGCTGTAGATGCTGAGATGCCCTTTTTTATTCCGGGACGTCTCCTTCATGAATTCCCGGTAAAGCTGATGGCTTTCCTTTACATATTTCTCGTTGATGCCATTTTCGAGCTCCCGGTTATTCAAGCCGGAAAGAGCCGGTGTTTTCACGTCAATGCTCGATTCTCCATCTTTCTGTTTGATCTCGGTGAATGTGATGGCTTTAACGACCTTGCCGATGACAGGTATCTGCGACATGGCCTGCGCTGCTCCGGGATTGATATTCACGACGGCAGCCAATAGTACAGCCGCCGCGACCAGCGTTGATGCGGGCCATACCACTATCCTTCTCTTCTTCTTCGGTTTATGCTGAAGCGCAGTCTCGACAACCTGATCCAGCTCCTTCGGAATGGGGACGTTTTGATATGCTTTTCTCAGCTGTTCCAATTTCTTATCCATTAAGAAAGATCCTCCTTCGTCAATTGGATGCGCATAAGCTTCAATCCTCTGTAAAGGCGCGTTTTGATCGTATTCAAGTTTTCGCCTGTGATTTCCGCTATCTCTTCCAGTTTGAGATCCTCGAAAAACCGCAGAACAATAATGGTATGGTAGGGTTGCGGCAACTCATCAAGCGCCTCATGGAGATCTGTATCCCGGTAGGTATCTTCCTTGCCCTGGCTTAAAAACTCGATCGTTTGATCATCCATAACCTTTAGTTTTTTCTGTTTGCGCAAAAAATCGATTGCCGTCCGCACCAAAATTTTATAAAACCAGCTTTTGATCGTATCCGGATTGCGAACGGAATCGACGGAATCGAGCGCTTTTTTGATTGATTCCTGGACAATATCTAAGGCGTCTTCTTGATTTTTCACATAGCTGTATGCCAGCCGGTAAAAGTCTTCTTTCCGGTCTGTTATGCAAGCGACAAGAGACGCTCTGGCTGCTTGTTTCTTCATTGCAATAAAGAACTCCTTTTTCGAATATACGTATATACGGCTGTTACATTAGGATAGACGCGGGAGTGCGAAAAATAGTTTGCGGAAAGACGTGTTTTTTTTAAAGAAAACATCACTTCATTTATTCTACCCTGAAAAATACCGGAAAGGGAGGCGAAGGAAATTGAGTCGCCAGAATGCCGGTTTGCGCAAATCAATGATGAGAAACAAAAAAAGAGCAAACCATATATAAAGGTTTGCTCCGTAGCCCTTGCTCCCTTTTAGCGGATAGAGAAAAAAAACACCGATATAAACCTCGCGAGAAACTGATTTTGTATATTGAAATAATCCGAATCGAAATTCTAAAAAATATCCTCAAACAATGCGGCAAACAAACCAAAAAAACAAGCGAACAAAAACTTGAGAATAAATAAAACTGCAACGGCGATCCATGAAGCCCGTTTCGAAGCTCCACCCGCTTTCTGAAGACCTTCAGCCGCTAACACAAGCGCCCAAACCATAAAGATATCAAACACGCCCAATATGCTTTTATAAGGCTCGACGGCCGAAAAAACATCGTGCAAAGATGTAAACGAAGTCCCTTCCGGCACATTCGCAAAACGATAAACTGTATTGTTTATCACGTCGCCAATGATTTTGGCAAAGCCTACAAAAGACGCCAACGAAAACATCGTCACAAAGTTTGTTTTTCCGCCCCCTATTGTCGCGATCAGCCATAATATTAAAGCTGATACAAACAAATAGATCCCCGTCTTTAAAAACTCCCATAAAAATATGATCATTCCAAAGTAGGTATACGTATCGGGAAAATCTTTTGAAATATAAAGATAAGCAGATAAAACCGATAAAACGAATACAATAAACATCGGCAGAGCAACCGCCGGCCGCCTTTTCATTCTTTCAAACTGCAATGCCGGGTTCGTGATCAAGCCGATTAATGAAGGCATCGGCTCTTTTGTTTCAATTCTGTCATCCATGCTTCTATTCCTCCATATACGGTATCCTTCAAAGTTTACATGACTGACCTTAAACCCAGCTTAAACTTACATAAAAATAAGAGATCAAGAGAAAAATGGTTCCTGCCGCAACAGTTATAGCCCTGTACTTGTTTGTAAGAGCTAAAAAAACAGAATGCCAAGGGCTCAAATACCCTTGGCACAGCGAATTATCTATACCTTATCGAATCCAGCTGTATGCAAAATGTCCACCGCTTTTCTGCGTGTAAAATGAATGACGAACTCAGCTGCCGCCACGTTCAGTGCAATCGCCCCGTAAACGCCTATCGTGTAGCTGATATCGTATGGCAAACCGAATCCGCTTCGGCACACAAACGTGATGAAATGAATAAACAGATTGGTAAAACAGAATAGATAGCTGCGAATCATCCAATTCCGATGCTTTGTAAACTGATTTCGCCGTGCTTTGATGACGGAAATAACAGTGGCCGCCGGCCAATACATGTTCACCATGTTAAAGGCTATGCTGACGGCTCTACCTCCCGTAGAATGGGGTGCCATATAGCCTGATGATAGCGTAACTACCATCACCGAGACGACGTAAATAAAGCCGTTAAGCCGGTGGATTTTGCGGCTTTTGGCCAACAAGCCGCTGGAGAAGTTGACAGCTCCCGAAACCATCGCCAAACAAGCGGCAATGACATGAACATACATCACCTTTAGCCAGATCGGGAGGTGAAAGGAGTCTCGGAGGTGAGATTTATGGCTCAGAAAGGACGTTGATTGCGGATCAAGAATTAAATTTTCAAACAATGTATACAGAACATACACCGCGATTAGGATCAGCATTGCCGAAAAAACCGATTGACTGCGTTTAAATTTATTTTTGTTCAGCTTTTGTCCCTCCTAAAACATCATGCTCTCTCAGGTGCTTATATTGTATCACGAAAGCGGACGAGCGCAGCAGCTTGGCGTTTTAGGACCTCTCAATGACAAAACCATTAAAAACAAGCCGTGTACTGTTTCTTCCCTTTGTTCGGATCTGAGTTTTCCTGGGAAACCGGTATAACTCTGTCATCTTTTGCGGCATACTTTTGAATGATGTCTCTGCTTGAAGTGTTATCGACGATAACAGATGAACTCTATCCCACAAGCCGATATGATCAATTACTTCAAATTTTAATGTTATAATAGATTTTAAAACATGCGGGAGATCAGGCTTAAAAACAAAAAATGGAGGCATACATAAAGTGACAGAAGATGTAACTGACAACGATATACACGAACAAAAATTATCGAGAGGCCTGAAAAACAGGCATATTCAGCTCATCGCCATCGGCGGGGCGATCGGAACGGGGCTGTTTCTTGGTTCGGGGAAATCAATCCATTTTGCAGGACCGTCGATTTTATTTGCTTATCTGATTACGGGAATCATTTGTTTTTTCATTATGCGTTCTCTTGGAGAACTGCTCTTATCCAATTTGGAATACCATTCGTTTGTCGACTTTGTAAGAGACTACTTAGGCGACATGGCGGCATTTATAACGGGGTGGACATACTGGTTTTGCTGGATTTCGCTCGCAATGGCCGATTTAACCGCGGTCGGGCTTTATACCCAATACTGGCTGCCTGATGTACCGCAATGGCTGCCCGGATTGATCGCCCTGATCATTTTGCTGATCATGAACCTGGCCACCGTCAAGCTTTTTGGAGAATTGGAGTTCTGGTTCGCGTTAATCAAAGTCATTGCGATATTGGCGCTGATCGCGATCGGACTTTTCATGATCTTCAAAGGATTTTCTACCCATTCGGGCACTGCCGCCTTTCACAACCTTTGGAGCCACGGCGGCATGTTTCCTAATGGACTGCACGGATTTCTCCTTTCATTCCAGATGGTTGTCTTTGCGTTTGTAGGCATCGAACTTGTGGGGCTGACAGCGGGGGAAACGAAAGATCCCGAAAAGGTCATTCCTAAAGCGATCAACAATATCCCCGTTCGGGTTTTGCTTTTTTATATCGGTGCGCTCCTTGTAATCATGAGCATCTATCCGTGGAATGTCATCAATCCTAATGAGAGTCCGTTCGTCCAAGTCTTCGCAGCGGTCGGCATCATTGCGGCTGCAAGCATCATCAACTTTGTGGTGCTGACATCGGCGGCTTCGGCAAGCAACAGCGCAGTCTTCAGCACAAGCCGGATGATATACTCGCTCGCGAAAGAACATAATGCGCCCGGCGCTATGACCAAACTGACCTCCCGCAAAGTGCCGGGCAATGCATTGTTTTTCTCAGCGGTCGTTATTCTGATTGGCATCATGCTGAACTATATCATGCCTGAGCAAGTGTTTACGCTCATTACAAGCATCTCGACGATATGCTTCATCTTTATTTGGGGAATAACCGTCATCTGCCATTTGAAATACCGCAGAACTAGACCGGATTTAGCGAAAAGAAACAAATTCAAGATGCCGCTTTACCCGTTTTCAAATTATGTGGTTCTCGGTTTTCTTGCGTTTATCCTCATTGTGCTCGCACTGGCGCAGGACACCCGTGTTTCCTTATTTGTCACGCCGGTTTGGTTTATCATGCTGATCGCGATTTACAAGCTGAGAAAACCTAAGTCACGGCAAGTGTAGAAAAAATGCGAATCGCCTGCAGAAAGTTCTGCGGGCTTTTTGTATGGCTCTTGCTGTAAAATTAAAAAGACAACAGCCGCACATCAATTCAATGGTCAGCCGCTTAGGCAGAAAGGGGAAAACAGATGAAAATCAATCAAATTGTAGATTTGTCGGTATCGCTAAGAGGCGATATTCCGTCTGACCCGCCGGGGTTTATCCCTGAAATCGAATATGCGGATCATAAGCAAGGAGCCAAACAGATGGTCCAGAGCTTTCCCGGCCTCTCTTCGCAAGATCTTCCCGGGGGAGAAGGCTGGTCGCTGGAAAAAGTGAAAATGTCAACGCATGCCGGAACGCATATAGACGCTCCATACCATTACCGTTCTGTTACTGATGACGGCAAGCGGATGATGACGATTGACGAAGTTCCGCTTGACTGGTTTCATGGCCCCGGCGTTAAGCTGGATTTCAGACATCTGAAAGACGGGCATATCGTAACCCCTGAAGAAATCGAACAAGAACTTCACCGCATCAATCATAAACTCGCGCCCGGGGATATTGTTCTTGTGAATACGTCGGCCGGTGCCAAATACGGGCAAAGCGATTACCTGGACAGCGGCTGCGGGATGGGGCGCGAAGCAACGCTTTTTTTAACGGAACGGGGCGTGCGCCTTGTCGGAACTGACGCTTGGAGCTGGGACGCTCCATTCAGCATGACCGCCAAGCGCTTTGAACAGGAAAAAGACCCGTCGATTATTTGGGAAGGTCATTATTCAGGAAGCACCATTCCTTACTGCCAAATTGAAAAGCTCGCCAACCTGGATCAATTGCCTTCCACCGGATTTTATGTCATGGCTTTTCCCGTAAAAGTTGAAAAAGCGTCGGCCGGCTGGGCGCGTCCGGTTGCAATTCTTAGCGGTGAATGAAGCCTAGGGATCATCGCGGGGGCTCCCTTGGCATAAAAAAGTATCGTATTTAAACAGCAATGCTTTTTTATGCCTCCTCTACGGGGGAAGCTACTCTATAAAGATACCCGCTTTTCTTTATCTTTGTTATAAGTTCTGTTAAATAAATAAGTTGTTGTTAAAAGAGCAGCAATTACAATGATGAATAAAACGAAGTATCCGTAAACAGTTTGACCCGCCGGCACTACTGTAATCGTCAAGATGCCTATTAAAGCAACTTGTCCCAACAGCTTTACCGCATTAAACAACGAATTGACACGTCCCATATATGCATTATCGACATGATGGAACATATAGCTTTTTCTAAATACTCTGATCGCAGCATTTGAATGCCCCCAAAAGAGGCTTGCCACTATAAATGTCACGGCATTCGGAACGAGGAAGATCGCAATTGTTGCTAGAGCAAATACTGCCATAAACAATATAACACCTTGCATATCAGACCATTTCTTTGATATTTGATATGCGACAAAGCCCGCACCCATAGCTCCAATGGCGTAAACAATATTGGCAATGCCGATAACTGACGGACCTTCGTTTAAATAGTCGTAAATGAAAACCGGATCCAAGTAGTTTGCGACAATAATCACGATGCTTGGTATAAAAGAAGTCAATAAAAGAACAAACAAAACTTTTCGATAACATAAATATTGGAGTGAGGATCTGAAGTTTTTCCAGTAAGATTCATTTTTCATTGTATTGGAATGCTCTTCCGCTTCAGCATTTCTTTGATAAGGAAGTTGGTAGATGAGGATGGAAGCTGCTATAAATGTAGAGATGTTCATAACCAAAATAACTGCCGCATCCATCTTGCCGATCATCATGGCAGCCAGCCCCGAACTAATCATCAGCGCCGCCTGCCCCTGAACTTCAAGACTGCTGTTCACTTTACTATAGTCCTCTTTTTTGAACATTTCCTGTGTTAAAGCGGCTAAAGCAGGATACTTTATCGAATCGTAAGCTGTATGATAAAAAATCAGCATCACAACAAGGGTGATGTCCAACACGGCGGAAACATTGCATAGAACAGAAAAAACGCCCAAGACCACTATTCCTGTAATTTCCATATAGAGGAATATCGCTTTTCGAGAATATCGATCCACCAAACTCCCTAAATAGGGTGAGGCAAAAAACACTAAAATCATCGTTGCCATCGTCAATAACCCATATAAAACGGATTGTTTCAATTGATCAATCAGCAGCCAGACAATCAAATAGGAAGTGATGCCGGTACCTACGGTGGAAATCAAATTAGCGGCAAGCAACAGTTTCAACTTTCGCAATTACAAATCACCCATTTTGGTTTCCAAATGCACACGATGGAATTAGATAAAAGACAAATAGATTTTGGGGTACAGAATGGAAAAGGCTGTTTTCTTTCATTTCATCACGCTCCGTATTTAAAACTCATGATTATAAATGTGACATCCACCTGCTTTTTATTTTTTTCTTTATAATATCAATCACAACACTTGCGTAAACAAACAATAGAATGAATACAATAAACACGCAATCCCAGCCATCATGTTGAAGGTTCCCGATTTTTCATTGTTTGATTTCAACATCATGAAGAACAAACCGGAAAAGAAAAATCCGATAAACCAGCCGATTGGAATTTGGACAAAAGCTAAAATAAAACCAATAATCCCTGTCGTTTGAAAAACTTTAGGTGCAAATTCGCGCAAAAGTATTCCCGCCCTTTTTTTGTATCATAGCACATCTAATCTGCAAAATAAGGAATTCAAGTGAATCTTTCACTATTCATTTTATCCTATTAATCGAGGTTCACGAAACGAATGCAATACCAGATCCGCAAAAGCATCCACAGCAGGCAGCTGCCACTTTTTCTTTTTGATAAGCATCTGGGAATAAAGCGGGTCGAGGTATTGAGAATGAGGAAGGATTTTCAGTTTACCGCTTTCCACTTCGTCTTTCACCGTAATGTAAGGCAAAACAGAAAATCCGAGTCCGCTCATGACCGTTTGTTTTATTGCTTCGATGCTCCACAACTCCATCGTTGGAAAGTAATGAATATCGTTTTTCAAGAGATATTTTTCAAACATGGTTCGATAGCTGCAGTCTTCTTCATTCGTTATAAAAAAATGTTTTTGATATTCTTCTAAATCCTCAGGCCCTTCACTGCTGCCGACAAGGACGATCTTCTCCTCAGCCAACGTGTAGCGAATGCATTTGTCCAGCTCGATTTCGGGATAAACCATTAAAGCGACATCCACATTCCCGCTTAATAAGTCGACTTGGTTTTGTCCGCATGTACCGTTGCTCAGTTTCAATTTGACATGAGGATATTTCAACGAATACTCCCTTATTATTGGCCCCAGCCTAGAAATGGTTAAAGACTCGGGCGCAGCCACTTTCAATACCCCCTTCACTTCGTGAGCGCTCTGCAAATTCTTGATCTGATTATGGGTTGACAGCAATTCTTCGGCTAAAGGCATTAACTCCCTTCCTAACTGAGTCAGTTTTAAATTCCTTTTTTCATACGTAAATAAAGCCCCGCCGATCTCATGCTCAAGAGCCTGGATATGAGTGGTGATCGTGGATTGAGTATAGCCTAATTTCGAAGCCGCCCCCGTATAACTTCCCATTTCAACGATGGTCTGAAACGTGATTAAATGTCTGATTTCCATTCGATGTCTCCTTAACACTTGATCTATCGAAAAAATCAATAATGCATTTTGATATTTCAATTTTATTTATAGTTATCATTATCATACAATAAAAACTGCCCACTATGACATTAGCAAATGAAGGTGATTAAATGAGTATTATAGCTTTTCTTTCGTATGTGATTATGACATCCATTACGCCCGGCCCGAGCAATATTTTAATGATGAATGAAGCGCAAAGGTTCGGCTTTACAGGTTCATGGCGTTTTAGCAGCGGTATCTTGGCGGGGTTTGCAGTACTTGGGATTCTCAGCGGTGCCTTTACAATCAGCCTGTACAATTGGATTCCCGTTGTAGAGCCTTATTTTAAACTTGCCGGCGCGTGTTATTTGATTTATTTGGCTTTGCAAGTCGGCTTTACCAAAAATAAAAAACAGGATTCCACAGAAGCCCGCTCCTCTTTTATATCCGGCTTTATATTTCAGCTGATCAATATTAAAAGCATTTTGTTCTTCTTAACCGTAATGAGCGCGTTCGTTTTGCCGTTCAACCATTCCTTGAAATCGACAATCTATTATTTGGCATTAGCCATTGTTCTCGGGTGGCTGGCGCTGCTATTATGGTCGGGATTCGGCTCCGTTTTTAAAAGGGTATTTGCAAAGCACGACCGGGTATTTCGAGTCCTTATGTGCCTGCTGCTCATGTATTCTGCGGTGTCTATTTTCCGATGACTGATCATCAATTTATTGGAAATCGCTTCGAAGGACAAAAAAAACATACCAACAAGACGTGGTATGTTTTTTCTTAGGAAGGCCCTCAAAAATTTTTGCTAATGAATATTAGGTTTTCTAAAATTACTGCCCTTAACTTCAGCTACGTCATATACAGTAACAAAAGCATTTTTATCAACTTCATTAATGATTTCTTTTAATTTGGTGTCTTCTAAGCGGTTGATGACACAGGTGATTTCTTTAAATTTCTCGTGGGAAAAACCCCCGTAAGCTTCTTTATATGTAGCACTTCGGCCCAATTGATCACGAATTGTCTCAACCATTAATTCAGGTTCGCTTGTAATGATTTGAAAAGTTTTAGATCCGCTTAACCCTTCCTCGACAACATGAATGACTTTGGACGCGATGTAGTAGGCAATGACTGACAGCAATGCCCCCTGCAAGCCAAATACAGCGGAAACAAAAATAAACACAAAAAGGTTAAAGAATAGAATAAGATCGCTCGTTCCAAATGGCAATTTTCGCGATAACAAAACAGCAAGCATATCAATTCCGTCCAATGCTCCGCCATTGCGGAGCGCCAGCCCCATTCCAAATCCAAGGATGATCCCCCCGACAACAGTGACTAGCAAGGTATCCCCTTCGATTATAGCTGGAGTGTGGTGCATAAAACTTGTCCCTGCTGCAAGTGATGCGATTCCGATAATGGACAATAGCGCAAAGCTTTTCCCGATTTGCTTATATCCCAGCCAGACAAACGGTATGTTTAAAACCGCGATAAGAATCCCAAGCGGCAAATCAAACAGTTGTGAACCAACAATGCTAAGTCCTGTCACTCCGCCATCAGATACACTGTTTGGAATCAGCACTGTTTCCAATCCATATGCCGCTATGATTCCTCCGATCATGACCATTATGACTTTGAAAATCATCTTCGCTCTAAATTTCCTATGTTTTTCGATTTTATTCATGCCATTCCTCATTTCAATTTTTACGTTATATTTAAATATACCATAATAAATTTATTCTGTTAAAAAGTTCAATCACGTATCATGGTAAGCAGGCTGCCGCGAATACCGCTCTTTACTTGAATTAAGGTAACCCTTTTAGACTTGGAACATTCATGTGCCGACAAAGCTATATTGCAAGCACCCAGTTTTAGCAACACTAAAGGCCCTCTCTTAAGAAGCAACCGACACATCGTTCTGCAGTTAATCTATATTGACATTTCCAGACAAACAAAAGGATTGTTGGCAATAGAACGAAGCTTTTTGATTCTTCCCTCTCCAGTAAGAATGAAACCTTAACTTTATTGGTTTTTTAAACCCCATTCACATAACCCTTCTAAAACCGGCAATAGGGATTCCGCTTTATCCGTGAGACTGTACTCGACCTTAGGGGGAACTTGAGGGTACTCTTTCCGTTTCACCAGTCCATCCGCTTCCAATTCTTTAAGTTGTGAACTCAATGTTTTATAAGTAATAGCCCCTATTTGTCTTTTCAACTCATTGAAGCGAATTGGTTGATTTTCTGCCAGGAGGTAAATAATAACCATTTTCCATTTACCGCCGATAACAGACAATGTGTATCCAAAAGGTGTATCTTGAATATTTTTCACTTTACCTTTATATTCTGCCATACTCATTTTTACACTCTCCTTTTGGATAGTACCTGTCATTAAAGTGCGTACTATTTTTTTATTTGCGTTCATTTTATACTAACCTTACTTTGAAGTAAAGGAGACTAAAACATGGCTAAAAAAACAATTCGTCTGTTAATGCCGCAATGGCAAGGGGGAAACAATCCCAACTACTCTTTTGGAGCAGAACTGCTTGCTTGGCTGGCTCCTGAAAATGATCAGCCCCTTATTCATGTTCCGGTTCAACCTTATGATGGAACTCCGCTTGAAAACGAAAACGGGATAAACGGGAGAAAACAACTGCTGGAACAATTGGAGGCTGCTCAGCATATCATTCATGCTCATAAGCCGGATCGCATTGTCATGTTTGGCGGTGACTGCTTAGTCGAACAAGCACCATTTGCTTATTTAAACGAACGATACGGCGGGGACTTAGGTTTAATTTGGATTGACGCTCATAGCGATTTAGTTAGATATGCCGGTTATGACAACGGTCATACATTACCGCTCGGGAATCTTTTGGGAGAAGGAGATGAAGAGTTCGCAAAACATGTGAAAATTCCCCTGAAACCTGAAAATGTCTTTATTGCGGGATTAGCAGCTCCTACAGAAGAAGAAACAAAAGTGATATCAAATGAACTTCAAAGACAAGGTATAGCTCCCACAGAACCAGACACTGAAGTGATTCAAAGACTTGGGATTAGAACTGCCGGAACTAAAAAGTTAATGACCAGTACCGAACCTATAAAAGAATGGATAAAAGAAAGCAACATCAAGTATCTGGCAATACACCTTGATTTAGACGTGCTTGATCCGAAGGCGTTTCGTTCTTTATTATTCGCCAATCCTGAAGCACCTGTAAATTTTTCTCCTGAGGGAACAATGCAAATGCCGTACCTGCTTCATCTTCTGAAAGAACTCTCTTCCGAAACGGATGTGGTTGGATTAGGTATAACCGAGCATTTGCCGTGGGATTCTATTCATTTGAAGAAATTGCTTAGTGAAATCCCTATTTTAACCCAATAATTTTTTAAACGGGATGACAACAAAATAATAGAGTCGAAACTCTCCATAATAATAGAGATAGCTTTCCATCGCCTTGTCATGTTACATGATTTTTGCCCTTCACATGTTGCTCACTAGAATCAAGTGGAAGAAAGAAATACCAAGGGCTTATCAACCCTTGGTATTCCTATGATGCGGTCGAGACAACTTGAACTTCCGCGGGGTTGTCCCCCTCCCCATTAGGTCCTCGACAAAGTTTATTCGCCCTTTTCACAATAAACAACTCTACACGACATAAAAAAAGCAAATCATTCGGCCTGCCTTTTCATTTCTCGCTCTTTATGATGCTGCAAATATGACTGCTCTGATTCCGACCTTTAATTCCTATACGAAAGGGTTGAAGGTAGATTTATATCTAATTTTCCAGCCTCTTTTTCATCGCTGCTGCCAATTGCTCCGAATCTGGATCTCCTTCATTTTGCAATTGATCAATGATGTTCATGTAGTCTGTATCATTTCGGTTCTGACTTAATTTATATGCAGCCTGAATGTCTTCCACCTTAATCTTAAACCCGACAATCGCTTTCAGTTGTCTCTCCAAAAGTTGAGGAGAAAGGTTATCCCATAAAATTGGATTTTCCCGATGCTTCTCGTATTTTTCCATCATGATTGTTAATTCTTCTATTAATTCATCTCTCTCTAGAATGCTTGCTTTACCGTATATATGGACGGCTTGATAATTCCATGTTGGAACATCCTCATGCCCATACCAGGAAGAAGAAATATATGCGTGCGGCCCCTGAAACATGACAAGCACATCTTTACAGGTTTCCAAAGTTCCCACCTGCGGGTTTCCATAAGCGATATGGCCAGTGATATAGTAATCATCGCCTTTTTTATTGAGCCCTAAAGGCAAATGAGTCGCGATTGGCTTCCCTTGTTCTGTCGTAACAATCGTGCCAAAAGAGTTTTTTTGGACAAAATCCAAAATTTCATCAGCATTTTCGACTTTAAAATATTTTGGAATATACATCGTCATCCTCCTTTTAAAAAGTTATAGGATTGTTTTGGCCATGATAAAGTCCGTTTGCTCTTCATCTCCCATATAAAAAGAGTGGGCGCCGGTTTGTACAAACCCCATTTTCTTATAAAAAGCAATCGCATTTTCGTTTTTTTCCCATACGCCCAGCCAGATTTTCTTTTTATTCAGTTCCTTTGCAATTTCCACAGCTTTATTGAACAGATATTTGCCCAGGCCGTGTTTTTGAAAGTTGTTCTTGATATAAATTCTCTCGATTTCAAGTGATTCATCACCCATTTTTTCAGACTGGGCCTCATCGGTGTTGACCTTTAAATATCCAGCGATTTCGTTGTTAAAATAAACAAAAAAGAATTGCGAAGAGCTATTGGATAATTCTTTTTCTAATTGTTTTAAGTTAAATGCCTTGTCCAAGTAGGCTTTCATATTTTCTGGCGAATTCTGATGCTTAAATGTCTCATTAAATGTTTCATAACCAATTTCCTGAAGCTTGTGTAAGTCTTCAAGGGTACACCTTTTTATATTTACTGTCATTTCAATCTGCCGCTCCTTTACGTGTCAATAATTTCTCTTGTTCCCCTTTTTCACGAATTCCCAGTCCTTTTCTACATTTTTTCTTACTCTTTGAAGAAGATTGAAGATGATCTCCGCTTCCCCCTCGGAAAATCCCTCTAATGCCACACGATTCGAATGGTCATTTTCTCTTTTTATAAAAGGAAATACCTCATTTCCCTTTTCCGTCGGAAAAAGTTTTTTTATTTTTTTGTTATGTTCATCATCTCTCCGTTCAATAAAGCCCTTCATTTCAAGTTTTTTTATTGCACGGGCTGCGGTGGTCCTGTCTACTTTAATCATCTCAGCCAGCTTCTCCTGAATGATTCCCGGGTTTTCGCATATTCGGACAAGGTACAAATATTGCCCTTTTGTCAGGTCATGTTCTTTAAATTCGATATTGCTTATAGAATCCAATGCTCGGGCAATCATTCCAATTTCACGCAGAATATCCTTCATCATAAACCCCTTTCGAGCTTTTTGTTGCAAATGCAATATAATTAGCGTACATTAAATATACCGGAATATTGTTGCATTTGCAATAAAAAACAAAAAGAGGTCGAGTCAAAGTGAAATATCTTTTTTATGTAATAGGAATTTTAATCTTAACCCTTGGTATTGCTTTCACGATTCAATCAGATCTCGGCGCTTCGCCTTTTGACGCACTTTTGGTGGTACTGGCCGTACATGCGGGGCTTACTGTGGGAAGTTGGGAAGTCATCATTGCTCTGCTATTAATAGGCTGCAATTCGGTTTTAAAAAGACAAAGACCGGAAGTTTCGGGGCTGCTAACAGCGTTTATAACCGGTATCGGCATTGACATGTGGCTTTTTTTGCTGCATTTTTTTGTGACACCAGAACAATGGTACAGCAAAGCGGTTTGTTTTGGGATCGGCTTGGTTGTTACAGGATTAGGAACCGCGACATACTTATACACAAATTTTGCTTCGATGCCAATTGACCGTCTAACATTCATCATAAAAGAATTAACAGGAACCAATATATTTTTTTCGAGAACCATCATTTACCTTGTCTTCTTGACAGCGGCCGTCATGTTAAAAGGACCGATTGGCATCGGAACTTTATTAACCGTTTGTTTAGGAGGGCTGGCCCTTCATTTGTTTATGCCGTTTGCTGGAAAAGTGTTGGGTCGCTTTACAGACGCTCGTACATGACGATAAGGAATGTTTTTAATGCCGCTCCCTACTTTTTCACAGAACCTTTATTGAAAATCATCAATATGATTCCGGATGCTATTAAGCTTATAACTAATGTAGAGGTATCTAACCTAAATATATTTTTTATCCCATTAAAGAAAAATGACCATAAAATATATATCGTGATAGCACTTAGCGTAAACATTCTGAACCATCTGGGGATTGCGAGCCAAGCCTTTAAAAGTTTAGTTGAGAATTTCCCTATTTTGTTCCTCCTTATTCATACCCCCCTTCAATATATTAAAAGAAAGACAATATTGACATAATCTCAAATAAGTGCAACTTTATTTATAGAAGTATTAACCTAAGGAGCCAATAACAAATCATGAATAATGTTTCATTAATATATAAGGAATTCGGTGATCCGCTTCAAAAATTACAGCTACATGCCGGAGAAAAGCTTCCTCTTCAGCCAAATGAAATTCTTGTCAAAATGATTGCCAGTCCAATTAATCCATCAGATTTGCTTCCAATTAGAGGAGCCTATTCTCATAGAATTAAGCTGCCGGCTGTTGCAGGATATGATGGTGTGGGGATTGTCATAGATCAGGGCAAAGATGTATCACCATCATTGATTGGAAAAAGGGTCCTCCCTGTAAGAGGAGAGGGAACTTGGCAACAATATGTAACCACAAAAGCTGATTATGCTATAGAACTTCCTCCATCAATAAGTGATAACGACGCCAGTCAACTGTATATTAATCCATTAACAGCCTGGCTAATTTGTACGGAATCATTGCGTGTTCAGCCGAATGAAATTGTTTTAATGAATGGCGGAGGTACATCTATTGCAGGTTTGTTTGCGCAAATTTCCAAAATACTGGGATTCCGTTTAATTGTCATGACAAGAAACAGCCGCAAGATAGAAAAACTTCAAAAACTCGGGGCATGGAGAGCCATCGACGCTTCCAAAGGTTCTATATATGAAAAGATTTCTGATGGTTGCGACATCGGTGTTGACCATGCAATTGACTCTGTGGGAGGAGAAAGCGGCGAACTGCTGGCGAGGGCATTAAAACCTGAAGGGACGTTTGTCAGTTATGGTCTATTGTCAGGTATACCAAACGATTGGCGAAAGCTACACGATGTATACCATGTGTCACCGCAATTATTCGCCTTAAGACTTTGGAATGAGAGACATTCTGTTTCTGAATACCGCAATCGCTTCTCAGAGGTGATTAAGCTTGTTGAGAGCGGAAGAATGGTCATCAATGCCCCAGAAAAAATATATGATTTTGAAGATTTTTATGATGCCTTGAAGCATTATGAACAGCCGGGTTTGAATGGAAAAATACTGTTGAACTTTGCATGAAGGAGATGTAACCAAAAAGAAAGAATGAGAAGTAGTTGTATTCGAAAAGAAAAATAAATAATTTATATACATTCCGCATATTGTCAATCCAGTATGTTATACTGTAAACAACCTTTTAAGCTTGAAATCTTCTTTTTATTGCTTTGCACCATCTCCCTACTCGAACGTTGAGTAGGTTTTCTTATTAAGCATTATACAGAGAACATAAAAAAACAGGCTCTACATAGAGAGCCTGTTTGTATAAACGATTGAAAATTAAGCAGTTTTTTGAACGTTAGCAGCTTGAGCTCCGCGAGGACCTTGCTCAACGTCAAATGTTACTTTTTGACCTTCGTCTAATGATTTGAATCCGTCGCTTTGGATTGCAGAAAAGTGTACGAATACATCGTCTCCATTTTCACGTTCGATAAATCCAAAACCTTTTTCTGCATTAAACCATTTAACTGTACCTTGTTCCATTTTTGTTGCCTCCTAGTGCGTTACCGCACATTGTATTACTATCCTTGCCCAAAGTATCATCAAGACGAAAAGTCAATATTCATACTATCCTTTACACCGAACAAAAATAATTCTCCTTTATCATAACAGGAAACGGAAATAATTGCAATTCCTATTATTGTTTTATTCATGGCATTATTTCTTAAACGCGTGGATATCAGTGCAGAAGCGATAGGCGTCAATCATTCCGCATAAAATTTACAACATATCTTAGAGGGCTAAGAACTATGGTTTGAAAACACCGTGAAAATGAATCACGAGTGTCTTCAAACCTTTTTCTTTGCTAAAATTGATTTTCTTTAAAAAGCTCTGCTGTTTCTTGTTCATCATGTTTGTTAGTTAAACAATCAATGTTCACGGTCTAAAAAAAAACAATTCCCATAGGGAAGCAGGGAGAGAGTTTGGCCCGATAAAGAGCCGGGTATAATTTTCATAAAATTGAGCTGGAAATCAGTTTCGAGTTTCCAATAAAGAGGGCTAAGAACGATACTTATATGATGTATGACGCTTGGACTAACGTAAACTTAGAAACTCATCAGGGAAGGGGAAACTTTTAAAAATGAATGACCAAAATCTAAAGACTTTGAGAAAACTAGTTACACCTTATGAAAAGTCCGATTTACAAAAAAGCATTTACCAAATCATTAACACATTGATACCATTTTTCCTGTTATGGTGTTTAGCATATAAGAGCTTGTCGATTTCTTATTTCCTTACATTAGCGATTTCTATCGTTGCGGCAGGTTTTTTAGTGAGAACCTTCATCATCTTTCATGATTGCTGCCACTATTCCTTTTTTAAGAACAAAAAGGCGAATCGAATCCTTGGAACAATCACAGGAATTCTAACTTTGCATCCTTTTGATCATTGGGGACGCGACCATTCTATCCACCATGCGACAAGCAGCAACCTGGACAAACGAGGTACAGGCGATATTTGGTTGCTGACCGTTGAAGAATATAAGGAAGCCTCAACTAAGACAAAAATAATGTACCGTTTATACAGAAATCCGTTTGTTATGTTTATGATTGGGCCGATTTACGTCTTCGGGATTACCAATCGTTTTAATCGTAAAGGGGCAAAACGCAAAGAACGGATGAATACGTATGTAACGAACTTGGGAATCGCCGCTTTGACAGCACTTTTATGCTGGGCTATTGGCTGGCAAAACTTCCTGCTGGTTCAGGCGCCAATTTTTATGATATCGGGATCTCTCGGAATTTGGATGTTTTATATTCAGCATACGTTTGAGGATTCTTATTTTGAAGAAGATGAGCATTGGGAATATGTAAAAGCAGCAGTTGAAGGAAGCTCTTTTTATAAGCTTCCAAAAGTCATGCAATGGCTAACAGGCAATATCGGTTTCCATCATGTTCATCATTTAAGCCCGAGAGTCCCAAACTATAAGCTTGAAGAAGTGCATAACAACATTGAACCATTGCAAAACGTTCCAACCATTACACTGGCAACAAGTCTTAAGTCGTTAAAGTTCCGACTATGGGATGAAGAAAGCAAAAAATTTGTTGGTTTTAGCCACTTAAAAAAAGCTTCTAAAAGCCAAGTATCAGCGCAACTAAGAACGGATTAAATAAACTTCCCATAATCGATGATAATAGGCAGTGTATCTTGAGAATAAAAGTGCAGACTCGCACAACGGTTTTGTGCAGAGGTCAGCACTTTTTTAGTGCCAAATATACTTGCAGACTTGGACAATGCTGTACATTTTTTGCCGATTTTCCGCAAAAAAATAATACCAAAGGCAATTAAAACTTTGGTATTATTTGGTGTTAAACCGAGAGACCTGAACCTCCCACGGGGGTGGCCCTCAATAAAGTGAAAGCTTATCATGGTTTATGAAAGCTTATTTTCATTGCATCTATTTAATCGATTACACAAAATTTGATTGTTTTTTATTAATTATGGAGTAAGCTTTTCAGTAAAGCTTATCAAAGTTGATTTTCTAGTGAATATTATCACCCGACCGCACCATTCTTACCGGTCTTTGCCCCACCGAAAACCATAAAATGCCCCATTAAAAACCATGAATTACACCAGAGCAAAATGTGAACCTGACGGAACAAGAATTTCGTCAGGTTCTTTCTGCAATTTGGCTCTTGTTATATCAAAGTAACCTAAACAAAAATAAAATTATTTTATCCTTTTGTATAAGTTTACTTTACTTTTGTAAAAAGTAAGTTTATAATTTGATTCAAGAGGTGATGGTCGTGAAGAAAGACTTTGGTGATTCGATATCAAATAAGGTTTATGAATATCGTGTACTTGCCAGAATGTCTCAGCAAGAATTAGCGGAGAAAGTCGGGGTTTCCAAACAAACCATTTTCGTAATGGAAAAAGGAAATTATGTTCCGACTCTGCTGTTGGCTTTTCGAATTGCTGAATTTTTTAATGTTGATGTAAACGAAATTTTTACTTATGTGAAAGGAAATGATCAAAATGATAAGTAAGTTTTTCTCAGGTATCCATAACACAATTTTTTCCCCTTTAAGGTCCTGGGCTGAACAATCTCCGGGAAATTGGAATATTCTCATCGTTGTTGGTTTTTTATTGGTTTATGGTAGCGGGATTTTGGTCTATGTATTTTATAAAAAGCTTGGAAAAGACGACGAACGGACAAATAAAATCTATTTGAAAAGTAGTTCCTATATGCTGTTGGTCATTATTCTATGTGACATGATTTTTCCTAAAGATGATATGTGGACCATCTTTTTCTTGTACAAATATGCGCTGGCATTTTTAGCTGCTGGGATTTACCTATCCGTCCAATATAAAAAGGATTTTTCATAAGAAAGGCCGGGGAGTGATTCTCAGCCATGGGCGGAGGATTAGACAATACCTCCTTACAGACTAATGATAATCACCCCCCTTAAGCCAGAGATTGCTGAATTCCTATTTTAAGAAGCCACCAACCTCGTATTGAATGATGATTGGCGGCTTTTTTATAAGCGGTGGTGCAACTTATGATATTCAGTGGTGGATTACACGATATTGGATGGCGCAAAAGATGGTTAGCGTGGCGCAATCGGTCGATAATATTCACTTGGTCAAAAACAACTTCCTCACGGGCGTACTTTTCAATTACAGCCCTAAATCGTTCGATTTCCGGTGCAATCTAATTCGTGGGAAGTAGACATAAAAAAACACCAAGGGCGTCAAAACCCTTGGTATCTCTGGTATGCGGCCGAGAGGACTTGAACCTCCACGGGGTTGCCCCCACTAGGCCCTCAATATAAAGTGAAAGCTTATCATCAGTTACAAAAGCCTGTCATATCAAGCATTCACAGATACTCATTATACTTATCATTTTATGTTCTTTTTGGTCACAAAATGGGGAACTGTTTTCAGACTAAAACAAACATGACTTCTGTGTCACGTATTGAATTTTATCTTCGTCTAAGAAAACACACTTCAAGAAAATCCCACGGCTTACTTCAAACAACTCCCACTATATAAATAGAGGTGTTTGCCGCTTAATAACAGACATTGTATAATAAGTGCAATAATAAAGTTGAGGTGAAAAAACATGTTTTTAGCTCCACTATTTGAAAATGATGTTCCAGTAGCACTTCTCCGCCCTTAATGGAGTAAAGTGACTACTTCTCTCCGTTAGGGCATTTATTGACCTAATTATAAATACGGAGGGAACAAAAAAATGAAAAATACCCTGTTAGGTTCTATATATTTAGCTTTAGCCGCTAGTATCTGGGGCGGCATGTATGTAGTGGTTAAGGTTGTTGTCGCAGTAATTCCGCCTATTGAATTGGTTTGGATTAGGTACGTAATCGCCATCCTTACACTTCTTATCGTTGGTTTAATAAAGAGACAATCTTGGAAAATTCATAAACGTGACCTTTTATTAATTGTTGTCATTGGAATAGTTGGCAACACAATTTCAATTGTTACGCAAGAATATGGAACGATGTTATCTTCAGCACAAATGGGGGCGATTATTACGTCTTCCACACCAGCGTTCATGGTTATTTTTGCTCGTCTATTACTTAAAGAACCATTGAATATAAAAAAAGGAACCTCAATTATTTTAGCGACTATAGGCGTATTATTTATTGTTGGAAACGGTCATATTGATACTTCTAATCAGATTGGTGGTATTTCTCTGCTTGCTGCAGCACTTACATGGGCGCTAATGTCAGTGCTTATCAAACTCGTGCCCAACAGCTATTCGTCTTTACTTGTGACAACGTATTCAACTTTTGTTGCCATTGTGGCACTAACTCCTTTTGTAAAACCTACCGCAATTTTCACGTCACAACTGCTTGACCCTAAAATTCTAGGTGGTCTTTTGTATTTAGGAATTGTTTCAACAGCTTGTGCTTTTTTATTATGGAACCGTGGATTGCAATTATTAAATGCTTCAAGTGGAGGTCTCTTTTTCTTTTTTCAGCCTCTAGTTGGAACCTTACTTGGATGGCTTCTGCTGGGAGAAAAAATAGGCGGGACATTTTGGATAGGTTCGTTTTTAATTCTTATTGGTGTTTTATTAGTTATTAAAGAGAAAGAAAAAGACGTTAATTCATAACAAAAAGAAAAGCAAACTATTTTATATAGTTTGCTTTTCTTTTAACTTTAGTTTCTTCCCTCTATGAGAAATTTGATGATTAATCCTAATAAACCGAAACAGATTCCAAACTCCTTTGATCCAAAGGAGCTACATAACATAACAACACAGAATTGTCTTTCCTCCTCAAATAGCTCACAAGTTAAATGACTTATTTTTAACCAATTGGACACTATTTGGTCACAAGAATCAAAAAACTTGAAGAAACAAAAAAACACCAAGGGCGTCAAAACCCTTGGTATCTCTGGTATGCGGCCGAGAGGACTTGAACCTCCACGGGTTATTCACCCACTAGGCCCTCAACCTAGCGCGTCTGCCATTCCGCCACGACCGCATGATATGTTGTTTTTTAAGTGCGGGTGAAGGGACTCGAACCCCCACGCCGTAAAGACACTAGATCCTAAGTCTAGCGCGTCTGCCAATTCCGCCACACCCGCGTGAAAAAACAATGGTGAGCCATGAAGGACTCGAACCTTCGACCCTCTGATTAAAAGTCAGATGCTCTACCAACTGAGCTAATGGCTCAAATATAATGGCTGGGCTAGCTGGATTCGAACCAACGCATGACGGAGTCAAAGTCCGTTGCCTTACCGCTTGGCTATAGCCCAACATATGAGAAATGACCCGTACGGGATTCGAACCCGTGTTACCGCCGTGAAAGGGCGGTGTCTTAACCACTTGACCAACGGGCCATATGAAGTCAGCATCATATTTTCCTAATGGCGGAGAAGGAGGGATTTGAACCCTCGCGCCGCTTACGCGACCTACACCCTTAGCAGGGGCGCCTCTTCAGCCACTTGAGTACTTCTCCATTGGCTCCACAGGCAGGATTCGAACCTGCGACCGATCGGTTAACAGCCGATAGCTCTACCACTGAGCTACTGTGGAATGATCAGACTCATTTTATTATAAATATGTCGACAAAATGTGTCAAGAAGAACAATTTGTCTTTGTGGCTCGTCTTGCGACGGCTTTTATAATTTATCATAGACAAGCCTGATCAGTCAACCCTTTTTTATGATTTCTTTTATTTTCCCTCCGCACTTGCCGCAAACGTAACGGCTTGTATCCATTTTCCGCTTTCGGAGAAACGTTTGTCCGCATGCTTCACACTTGTATGTGCGTACTTTTCTTTGCGGCTTTTTCTCTTTTTCGAGCGGCGTGCAGAACCGCGGCGCACCGACTTCCTTTAATAGCGTTCTAAAATCCTTGTCGCGGTGCTTGTAGCCTTTTCCTTCAAGATGGAGGTGGTAATGGCACAATTCATGCTTGATGATGCCTTCAAGCTCTTTTTGCCCGTGTTCTGTCAGGTATTTTTTATTCAGCTCGATATTGTGGGAATTCAGCAAATACCTGCCTCCTGTCGTTTTCAGGCGGCTGTTGAAGTAAGCGCGGTGCCGGAACGGTTTTTTAAAGTATGTGAGCGAAAGCTGTTCTGTCAGCTGCTGCAGTTGTTGTTCATCCATTGCTTGGGTCCACCTCATTTTTAAAAACATTGAACAGGACAAATTCCGGGCGGCATAAACTAATACACGACACCCATACTCTTATGATAAGAGCCTGAGGAGGGATGAGCAATGCCGAATTGGCTCAAAAACCAGATGCAGAGAGCTTTTTATGAAAAAGATCATTACCAGATTAAATTGCTGAATCAGTGCTGGTATTTTTACAGAAAAAAACACTGCTGATGAGCAGTGTTCATCCGAGTCCGAATGGAATTTTCTTCTGTTTCCTCATCATCTTCACCGGTCCTTTTATCATCTCACACAATGGCGCCCGTTACTCCCCAAATGGAGCTGACCGCCCGATTTCGGGGAGCATGGGCGAATGGTTCTTCTGCGGATGGACGAGCCGTTTATTCTTTTCTTTTAAACGGAAACCAGTTGGCTGAGCCGAAGATCCGAACCATTACAGGGACGAACAGCGGCAGCATGACGAATGCATACAGCAAAAGACCCGTCAGCACAAGGGTGGCGATTTGCAGAAGCGATAAAACGCCGGACGGCAGCATCGCCGCGAAGGTTCCCGCCAAGATGACAGCGGCTGAAATAATAACCGATCCCATATTTTTCATCGATTCCGTCATCGCCGTCATAATATCCGTTCCCCGGTATTCGTTAAACCGTTCCATCAGGAAGATCGAATAGTCCACACCAAGCGCCATTAAAATCACAAAGCCAAAGAAAGGCACCGCCCAGTTGAGGCCGGGATAGCCGAAAAACGCCGTGAAAATAAATTCGGTTACACCGATGGATGCAAAGTACGTCAAGACCAGCGATCCGACCAAATACACCGGCATGACGATTGAACGGAACAGCAGGACGAGGATCAGGAAGATTCCGATCATCATATAGATCACCGTGTTGCTGAAGTCCTGGTCTGACAGCTGCTTCAAATCGGCGTTGATGCTGGAAACGCCGCCGACGCCAAACGATGCATCGTGCAAATGCGTGTCGGGAAGAGCCCGTTTTACTGATGCTTCAATGTCTTTGACCTTGGCAATCGCTCCGTTTCCATACGGATTGTCTTCCAATATCACATCGATCGTCGTGATATGGCGGTCGTCTGACATATAGGAATTAAACACCTGCTGAAATTGCTTGTTTTTCAGCACTTCTTTAGGGACAAACCAGCCGGACATTTCTTGATCCGATGCGTTTTTCAGCTGATCCAGGTAGTCGCCTGCTCCCATCAGACCGCTTGAAATTTTTTCGAGGCCGTCCACGCTTGAATTCAGCCCTTTTGTTAATTGATCGAGCTGGCCGGCGAATTCTCCGACTTTTTCCTTCATCTGCTTTTGGCCTTCAGCGACCTCACCTGCGCCTGATTCGAGCTTAGGCAGCGAATCGGCGAGCTGTCCCTGCCCCTTCGATGTCTCTTCAAGCCCTTTTTCGATTTGGCCGAGGCCGTTTATCAGAGCATCGATTTTGCTTGTGTACACTTTTTGCTCTTCCTGCGCTTTTGCGATAAATGCATCTGCTGCTTCAAGCTGCTTTTTCGCGTTTGCCGCCTGCTTCGTGTAAACGGCCGCTTTCTGTGATCCCTGCTTGATTGCCGATGCAAGCTCTGTGTAAGAGCCTTTGATCGCCAAATAAGAAGGATTCTCCTTCACTTCGGGAATTTCGCTTTCAAGATTTTTGAAATTTTGATTTGTCTGCTCAATCATCTTTTGCACGTCAGCCGTTATGCCTTGGGCATTTTCGGCTTGAGACAATGCCGCTTTTAAGATTTTCGATATTTCTTTGTAGGTTTCGATTTGTCCATTTAATTGATCGACTTGCGCCGTCAGCTGTTTTTTCGCAGTTTGGATTTCTTTTTTCGCCTGGGCGACGCCTTGTTTGCTTTGGTCTGTTCCTTCCTTCAGCTTTCTCATGTTGGCTTCAACGTCGCTGATTCCGGCTTGGATCGATTCGGTTCCTTTGATCAGCTGGTTGATTCCTTTTCCGGACGCTTCGATTTGCGGCTTTTGATCCGCGATTGACTTGCTCGCTTCTGCAAGCCCGTCTTTAATCTTTTTCAGACCTTTATTGCCGCTTTCAAGGCCTTTATTCAGCTCGTTCGCCTGTGTTTTGACGTACAGGTCGCTCAGCCCTTTTCCGACCGGCCGGGTCGCACTGCGAACTTTGCTGACGCCGTTTGTCTGTTCAATGGCGCGGCTGATTTTTTCAATCGCGATCAGCCCGTCATTGGTATCGAGCGCATCCGATGTTTTGAGCACGACCGTGACCGGCAAAGATTCTCCCGGCCCGAACTTGTCGGAAATGGTGTTAAATGCGCTGACGGATTCGTATTGATCTCCGATTTCGTCAAGGCTGTTGTAGGAAAGCGTTCCTTTATACATCAAGATCGGCGGCACGGCCACGGCCGCTACGATCAACAGGCTGATCAGCGGCTTACTGAAAGCGAAACGGCCGGCGGTTTCCCATAGCTTTGACTGCGGGTGCCCGATATTTCCTCTGACAGGCCAAAACAGCACTTTCCCCAAAACAGCCATGAAAAACGGCACGATCGACAGAAGCGCCAAAATCAAGACCGCGACACCCACCGCTACTGCGACCGCAGACTTGTAAAGCTGGAATTCGGCAAAGCCGATGCAAGTAAAACCGATCAAAACGGCGATTCCGCTGAACAGAACGGTTCTCCCCGCCGTTTTATACGTTGTCAGAATGGCTTCGATCTTGTCTTTCCCGCGGGCGATCTCTTCCTTAAAACGGCTTAAAAGAAGAATGCAGTAATCCGTGCCGATTCCGAACATGATCGCCACCATAAAGATTTGCGTAAACGTGGACAGCGGAAAATCAGCGTATTTGACTAGATAGGCGACGACGGACTGGCTCACAAGGTATGAAAGCGCGACCGCCAAAAGCGGAACAAAAGGCGCAACCGCAGAACGGAATACGAGAATCAGCACGATTAAAATAAAACCGACCGTGATATATTCGGTCTTCTTCAAGCCTTCCTGCGAGCTTGTCATGACATCATCATCGATGAGCGGCTGCCCGGTCATCTCGTAGTCAAGTTTTAAAGTTTTAAGCTTTTCATTGACCTTTGCTTTAAATTCGGCCGCACTGATTTTGTTTGCATCAAATGTGACAGGCACGAGCAGCGTCGTTCGATCCTTTGACAACAGCTGCTTTTGAATATCCTCATCCGCGTTAAAGTACGATGTAATATCTGAGACGTGAAGGGAGGAATCCTTCTCTAAAGTGGTGATCGCTTTTTTTAAAGCCGCCTCCCGATTCGGCAGGAGGTGTTTGTCCTGAAATACGACGACAACCGATTTGTTCGTATCCCCGTCTTTTGACATTTGTTCGAGAAGCTTGTTCGCATAAGAAGACGGATAGCCTTCAGGAACCGCTATCTGGCCCTTCTCCTTTGTTAATTGCCCCATATCGGGCGCCGTGATGAATAAGACGGCGGCCATTGCAATCCAGAGCGCCGCAATGATCCATCTCGCCTTTATAATCGTTCTCATTGATGTTTTATTCCTCCTCTATGAACTTTGCAGGTAGATTGATTTCTTTGTATTTTAAGAAAGTCGGCAGAAAAAGCCGCCTGCTAGCCTTGTCCTTGCTGTTTTTCATTACTTCACCACTTTATTCGCAAAAGTGAAAGATCATTCATTTTACAGGAAAACAGCTGAAACCGCTTGATTAACTTATCGGCTGATAGGCCATTGATATTTGAAGGTTTTAAAAAATAAACACCTATTGATTAATAAACACATGTTCATTATAATTTGGGGCAAATGGGGTGTTCAATCGGCAATTGGGGTTGAGATGTTCAATAATGAACAACATACGTAAATTTGTTTATAAACGGAGGTCACCGATGGAGGACAGAAGGTCAATTAAAACAAAAAGAGCGATAAAAGAGGCTTTTTTAAAGCTGCTCCATGAGAAAGAAATCAATAAAATTACCGTTTCCGATTTATCGAGGCGCGCTGATTTAGGGCGCGGGACTTTTTATCTTCATTATCGGGATGTTTTTGATTTGTATGAACAAATCGAGAATGAGTTGTTTGATCAGCTGGGGAAATTTTACGATGATTATTTTCCAAGCGAAGATCCGCACCATCTGCTCACCTTCATCGAAAAAACGACTGAATATATTTATCAAAACGCTGCAATCTTCACTTTATTGACGAAACCGAAAGGAAACATTTTGACCATCAATAAATTTAAAGATTTTTTCAAGCAGAAGATTTTCGAAGAATTGAGCATGATGCAGCAATCAGGTAATGAGATGGCATGCGATGAAATGGAAATTACATTTCTAGTATCCGGAGCGGTCGGCATTTTTGAAGAGTGGATCAACGGCGGCATGGTTCAGACGCCGGCACATATTGCAGGCGTCGTCCACCGCATCCTGTTGAAAATCGCGATGTAAAAGATAAGCCCGCCGGAAAATAAAGCTTCCGGCGGGCTGACTTCAAGTCCTATCGATCTTTTACCATCGATAAGGAGACCCTTCCTTTTGCAGCGTCGACATCTTCCACCCATACGGTGACGATGTCCCCGACCGACACAACGTCGAGCGGATGCTTGACGAAGGAATGGCTGAGCTTGGAAATGTGGACGAGCCCGTCCTGTTTCACGCCGATGTCGACAAACGCCCCGAAGTCAACGACGTTCCGCACTGTCCCCTGAAGTTCCATCCCCTCTTTTAAGTCCTCCAATTGAAGCACATCGGTTTTTAAGAGCGGTTTAGGGACTTCATCCCTCGGATCGCGCTCAGGCCTCGTCAGCTGGGCGCAAATGTCTTTCAGGGTGATTTCCCCGATCCCCAGCTGTTCAGCTGCTTCGGAAATATTCAGTTCGTTGATTTTGTCCTGAAGCTCTTTTGTGCCGATTTGGGCTGTTGAAAGGCCCAGCTTTTTCAGGAGCTCTCTCGTCTCTTTATAGCTCTCCGGGTGGATGCCTGTCCGGTCGAGCGGTTCATCGCCGTCAGGCACCCTTAAAAAGCCGATGCATTGCTCATACGTTTTCGCGCCCAGGCGCGGAATGTCTTTCAGCTCTTTCCGGCTCGTGAATTTTCCGATCTCATCCCGTTTTTTGACGATGTTGGCCGCGACTGTTTTCGATAGTCCGGCCACATATTGCAAGAGCGCGGCTGATGCAGTATTCACGTTGACGCCGACCTGGTTGACGACGGTTTCCACGACAAAGCGGAGCGAATCGTTTAGTTTTTTCTGGCTGACATCGTGCTGGTACTGGCCGACCCCGACCGACTTGGGATCGATTTTGACGAGTTCGGCGAGCGGGTCTTGGAGTCTGCGTGCGATCGACACGGCGCTCCGTTCTTCAACCTGCAGATCGGGGAATTCTTCCCTCGCAAGCTCTGATGCCGAATAGACGCTGGCTCCCGCTTCATTGACGATCAGATAGTACACCTTTCTGTCGATGTCCTTCAAGAGATCGGCGATAAACTGTTCCGTCTCTCTTGATGCCGTTCCGTTCCCGATTGCGATGACCTCGATTTGAAAGTCTTCGATGATGCGTTTTACTTTTTCGATGGCGGCGCTTTTCTTATTGACGGGAGGGTGCGGGTATATGACGTCGATCTTGAGCATCTTTCCCGTCTCATCCACGACTGCCAGCTTGCAGCCTGTGCGGAATGCCGGGTCGACGCCGAGAACGAGCTTTCCTTTCATCGGCGGCTGCAGCAGCAGCTTGCGCAGATTTTCGGCAAATATGTGAATCGCTTGGTCTTCCGCCTTTTCCGTCAATTCTTTTCTGATTTCCCTCTCGATTGACGGCTGAATCAGGCGCTTATAGCCGTCTTCGATCGCGCTTTTCAGGACATCTTGAGCACTTGTTTGCTTTTGTTGTAAAATCCGTTTTTCCAAGTAAGCTTGGATGCGGTCTGCCGGCGGCTCGACCGACGCTCTCAAAATCTCCTCTTTTTCGCCGCGGTTAACTGCGAGTACGCGATGAGGAACGATTTTTTGAATCGGCTCTTCGTATTCATAATACATTTCATAGATTTTCTTCTCATCCGCTTCGGCATCTTTTGCCGCGGACTTCAGCGTTCCTCTTTTAAAAGTCTCCTGCCTGATCCACTTCCTGTATTCCGGTTCGTCTGAGATCCGTTCAGCCAGTATGTTCTTTGCTCCTTCAAGCGCTTCTTCGGCGCTCATGACTTCCTTTTCTTCATTTATGTACTTGCGGGCTTCGGCTGCTACATCTTCATTACGCGGGAGCGAGATGATGAAATCAGCCAAAGGTTCAAGCCCTTTGCTTTTGGCGATCGTCGCCTTGGTTTTTCGTTTTTGTTTAAACGGTCTGTATAAGTCTTCAACTTCCTGGAGCTTGTCCGCTTTTTCTATATCCAGCTTCAGCTGTCCGGTCAGCTTGCCCTGTTCATCGATCAGCCTGATGACTTCGTCTTTCCGCTGATTTAAATGCTGAATGTATCCCCAGCGTTCGGAGATAGTTTGTATTTGGACTTCATCCATGGAGCCCGTTTGTTCTTTTCGGTATCTCGCAATAAAGGGGACGGTGTTGCCGTCCTCTAATAATTGAATGACACTCTCGACATGCTTTGGCGCAAGCCCCGTTTCTTTTGCGATTTGTTTGACGATTGACGCTAAAGTATCCATTGTAGCCTCCAAAAGAATGTTGTCTTCTTAGTGTACCAAAAGAAACGGAAAAACACCTATATCAAAGGGCAGCTTCCTTAAAAAAGCTGTCCAATGATATAGGTGAGATCGTCTTTTCCCATTCGTGTGTATGATTCAAGCTGATTCGATATATCTCCCGGTGTATGGTGCTGTTTTAAATAAGTCCGGAGGGCGGGTACTTCCAAACCGTCTGAATAAATGATGAATCTTGATCCTTTTTCATACGTATAGGTGAATGTTTTGTATGTTTGCGGTTTTCCCGACATGTATCCCGTCACAGGGAGAGGGTGGATATATTTGTCCGAAGGAGCGTATAAGATAAAGCGAATATTGCCTACAGAGCTGTAAGCGATCGTCCTTGTTCGAAAATCGACTTTTAAAATTGAAACGGTCGCACCGCGCTTATGTTTCAGCGCTTGATTGCACCGTTCCATCAAGCTTTCGACATCTTCATGGCCGTGCTCTTCGACAACTTCGCTGATGACCGAAGAGGATTCGCGTGCCAACGCACCGCTGCCAAGCCCGTCAGCCAGTGCGCACACCATGGTTTCGTCAGTCGCATGGAAATAAAAACTGTCACCGCAGACGGCTTTTCCTTCTTTAGGAAGCTGATAAACAAGCGCTTGCATGTGTTCATTCGACTCAGTCCAAATCATGGTTTAAGCTCCATATACGGATCTTCAGCCAATGCTTCCCTCAGCCTTTTGACAGCTTTGCGCTGCAGCCGTGAGACGTGCATTTGCGATATGCCCAGCATTTCGCCGGTTTCTTTTTGGCTTTTGTTTTGAATGTAAGTCAGCTCAATGATTTGCTTTTCACGGTCGGATAGTACGTGTAATACGCTTTCAAGCATCAGCTTTTGGTTCACCTTTTCATAGCCTTCCTCCTGCGAGCCGACGATGTCCAAGATCGTCACCGTGCTGCCGTCTGCATCAGCTTCAATGCTGTGGTCGACGGAAAGCGCCTGATAGCTTTTGCCCATCTCCATCGTTTCCAGCACTTCTTCTTCTGTAACGTCAAGAAACTCGGCAATCTCATCGACTCTTGGAGACCTTTGCGTTTCAGTCGTTAAATGATCCACCGCCATTTTGATTCTCGGCCCGAGCTCCTTGATCCTTCTCGGAACGTGGACGCTCCAGGTCTTATCTCGGAGAAACCGTTTGATTTCTCCGATGATGGTCGGAATGGCAAACGCTTCAAACGATTTTCCCACATCGGGGTCATAGCGTTTGATGGCTCCAAGCAATCCGAGCATCCCAACCTGGCATAGATCTTCGTGAAAGCTTTTTCCTTTTGAATATTTTTTGGCGAGTGTTTCCACCAGATTTTTATATGTTTGAACAAGGGTCAGCTGAGCGTCTTCATCCTGGTTCTCCTGATATTTTTTAATCAGCGTGTCGACTTCGGTTTTAGTTAGTTTCGTAGTTTTGGACGGTTGTGCCATCATCAACTCGCTCCCTGTTTAAGAACTTTGTCATCGAGACGGTTACGCCTGAGTCAATCTGGACATGCACTTCATCCATGAGCGTCTCCATTAAATATAAACCGAGCCCTCCTTCTGACAATTGATCTACCGTATGCTCAGGGGAATATGGTCCGAGCTCCTTCTGTTTATCCTGAATATCAAAACTGTCTCCCTGATCGGCGACGACGATTTCGAGGCGGTCTTCGAACACGCCGAATCTGACGGAGACCTCTCCTGTGTTGTTGTCTGCTTTATAAGCATGCTGCACAGCGTTTGTGCACGCTTCGCTGACCGCAATTTTCAAGTCTTCGATGTCATCATAAGAATACCCCATCTTGCTTGCAATCCCCGACAGGGTTAAACGAATGATTCCTACGTATTCTGGTTTGGCAGGTGACTTCATTTCAATGTAATCAGCTGCTCTCTTCATTATAATCCACCCTCTGACTTTCCAGAAATGTCAATGATGTCCTTTAAACCTGTAATATCAAACAAACGAATCAAACGCTCTGACAGATTTTCAAGCACTAAAGAACCCCCAGTTCTGTTTACCGCTTTGTAAATGCCGACGAATACACCCAGCCCTGTGCTGTCCATATATGAAACGTCTTTCAGACTAACTTTGAGATCTTTTCCTTCTTCCGCGAGCGGCATCAGCTCATCCCGCAGTGTTGGAGCCGTGTGCACGTCAATTTCGCCCGCAACTTTTACTTCTATCACATGGTCATTTTTATTCGTATCAACTGCCAAATTCACAATATCACCTCTGGTTCTCTTAATGAGCTACTGGTTTATTACCCAGCGAAGAGAAGCTTTAAACCTTTCTTTTTAAAACAATGAGAGTAAAATCATCATGAAGCTGAAAATCCTGAAGCTTGAGCAGATGTTCGTATATATTGTCAACCATTTGCTGAGCCGGTTTCTCCATATGTACAGTAATCAGGTTCTGCAAGTCAGACCGCTCCAAAAACCCGCTGTCTGTCCGGCATTCAGTTACACCATCTGAAAAAAGAACGATCATATCGCCAATATCCAGTTTTTGCTCGTACTGCTCATAGTCGTAATTTGATGAAATGCCAAGAACGAGGCCTTTTGCGTTTAAATCGTAAAATTTATTTTCCCTGCAAGAATAATAAAAGCCAGGTTCATGACCGGCAGATGAAAACGTAAATAGGTGTTTTTGAAGATGATAGTTGCCATAAAACATTGTAATAAACATGCTTGGGTCTACATTTTGTTCGACGACCCTGTTCAGGTTTTTCAGCACCTGTGAAGGAGACGTGCCCGAATCCGGCAGAGAGTCCATCGCATATTTGATCATCGACATGCATAACGCAGCCGGTATTCCTTTCCCGATTACATCCGCAATGGCGATATTAATCGATTCCTTGTCGCGCACAAAATGATAATAATCACCGCTCATTTGCTTGGCCGGAATGCTGACCGCACCGATTTCGAGCGCTTCAACTTTCGGAACCGTCGTCTCAAGCAGCGTTTGCTGGACATTCGCGGCAATTTCAATTTCCGATTTAATTTCCTGCTGAATTCCTCTTAATGTTTGATGTTCTTGATAGGCCAAACCGTATCCAATCATCACTTCAATTAAAAAATCGAGAGAATGGAACACATGGTCTGGAAGATCCGGATATAATTCAGACAGAACTTTTCGGTGTATGCTGATAATCTCTTCCGGCGGCACTTGATGTTCAATCGTTTTTCTGCTGAATTTCTGCCCCTGATAAAGGGATGTCTCTGTTAATTCAGATATATAACGGCTAAGCAGCTGTCGATAGCGCTGCTCAATCACTTCCCTGAAATCCATTCCTTCCCTCCTACCGCAGCCATTTTACGGCTTGTATATCCGTTCCATTTTCCGCGTCCGAATGCAATTCAAATTGGTCCATCAGACGCTTTACTCCCGGCAGGCCCGCTCCGAGGCCGCCTGAGGTTGAAAAACCGTCTTCCATCACTTTTTTGATGTCAGCGATTCCCGGCCCCTCATCCTCCGCTACGATTTTCAACCCCTTTTTTCCTTCTTCCTGAACCTGTTCGATGCAGATTCGGCCTTTTCCGGCATACAAATAAATATTACGCGCCAGCTCTGAGATGGCTGTCGTGATTCTGGCCTGGTCCACTGTGCCGAACCCCAGTTCTTTTGCGACATTTCGCCCAAGCTGTCTGGCGGCCACTATGTCCCATTCAGTCAAAATCTTCACACAGGATTGGTCTGCCATATTTATTCCCCCAATTCCCGCTGCAATGTCTCGAGCCCCTTTTCGAGATCGAGCGCCGTCTCGATCTCGTCCAAAGAAATGCCGAGTTCAATCAATGTCACCGCAACAGCCGGCTGGATGCCAGTCAGAACGACTTTGGCGCCCATCAGTTTTGACATTGTAATGACATCGCCAAGGACTTTGGCGATGAATGAATCGATGATGTCCACTGAAGTCAGATCGATCACCACTCCGTTCGAACCGGTTTCATATATTTTGTTCAGCAGGTCCTCTTGGAATTTCAGAGCGGTTTGGTCATCGAGCTCTACTTGAATGGATACCAATAAACAGTTATACAGCTTCAAAATTGGAATGTTAGGTACCCTCAAAGATTATTCCTCCAATGAAACAATTTTTCTGTCTGTCATTTCTAATGCGGTTTGAATTCCTTTTTGCAGGGTATTTTTTGTAATAACCTGAGTTAAATCGATTCCCAAATTCACAATCGTCTGCGCGATTTCCGGGCGGATTCCGACGAGCAGGCATTTAGCTCCGACAAGTCTGACGGCTTCGGAAGCCTGCATGATGTGGTGTGCGACCATCGTATCGACGACAGGCACGCCCGTAATGTCAATGAGCACGACTTCAGACCGGTGTTTGACGACGCCGCTCAACAGGTTTTCCATAATCTTTTTGGCCCGCTCCGTATCGATCGTGCCGACAAGCGGCATCACCGTAATATTTTCAAAAACCGGGATCAGCGGCGCCGAGAGCTCCTGTAATGCGACCTTTTGCAGAGCAACGGTTTTCTCCCAGGAGATCGCATACTGATTCAAGATTTCGCTGTTGATCGGTTCGATAAATTTATCGATTTCCCAAATCAAATCATAGCACTGCTGATCTTCCGGCACATCCTTGTTCATTTCATAGTAAAGGTGCTTCCAAAAAGCTGATAATCCCGACGACAGCAGCTTCAGCGGAACGCCGAGCTGTACGGCTTTTGAAGAGAACTGGTAGATGGTGTCGATCGATTTTTCATTCCCGTCCCCGGACTCATTCATGAGGATATGAATATATTCATTGCTGATCGTCTCATACATGTGTTCAGTCAGCTTCACGTTTGTCATGTTGCTGTTTAAGTCTTTCAGAATATCCGCCAAATTCCCGGCGAGTACATTTTGGTGTTCCGAGATAAATTTTAACACCGCTTGATTCGACATGTTCATCCCCCTGACTACATCTGATAACATTTTTTGGACTAACAGTTCCATTATATCGTTTGTTATTTTTGAACACAAAAAAAGTTGCTCTTTCGCCTCGAGCAACTTTCATCAATATTAAAAATCAATGAGTGCCAAACTGATTTGTAAGGCTTCGTTGACCTTTTCCATCATTTCATCATCGAGATGGGTGATTTTGTCCGTTAATCTTTGCTTGTCAATCGTCCGAATTTGTTCGAGCAATATAACGGAGTCTCTTTCAAAACCGTAGCGTTTCGCATCAATTTCGACGTGGGTAGGTAATTTTGCTTTCTGTATTTGGGCTGTTATGGCTGCAACAATAGCAGTTGGGCTGAAGCGATTGCCGATGTTGTTTTGAATCACTAAAACCGGGCGCACCCCGCCTTGTTCTGAGCCAACAACAGGAGATAGGTCAGCAAAATAAACATCGCCGCGTTTAACAATCAAATGATTATCCTCCGCTTACTAAGCGCTCTACTGTGTTTTCAGCCTCATACTCTGCAAATTGAGCCTCAGAAGAGATGTTCAAATTGATCTTGGCCATCTCCATATAACCGCGTCTCATCGATTCCCGAATTTGTCGATTTTTGCGTTCGCGTAAATACATTTTTGTGGCTTGGTAAATCAGTTCATTTCTGCTCCCGTTATCTTGCATGACGACACCATCCAGTTCTGATACTAAAGCTTCTGGCAAGCGAATCAATATTTCAGTTGTTGCGCTGGATTCAGACAAAAACATACACCTCCACCAAACTTACGGATACAACACTCTATCCATTCCATTCATAATCATATCATTATTCTTTTCGCAAGCAAAGTTGTTTTTCCGCTAATTCATCAATTTTCAGGATTGATCAGGCAAGATCGGATTCCTTATTTCCATTATACTCCCATTTTCCAAAAACATACGGGGCACCCTTGAACTTATCATACAGGTAATTTCATAATTGATCGTCTGCAAATTTTGGGCGATTTCGTCGACTGAGATCCATTCGTCTTTTTGCTTTCCGATCAAGGTAACCTTTGTGCCGACAGGGTATTCTTCGGCAAGGGAAATCATGAACTGGTCCATGCAGATTCTCCCTGCTATTTTTTGGCGTTTTCCGTCGATCAGCACTTCCGTTCCGGCCAGGCGCCTCAGCCATCCGTCGGCATACCCGACGGGGACTGTCCCGATCCATTCGTCGCGCTGAGCTGTATATGTCGCCCCGTAGCTGACGCTCTCGCCTTTTTTAATTTTTTTCACATGGGTGAGTTCGGTATGAAGCGAAAACACTTCCCGCAGACGAAACGGCAGCTCGTCTTTTATTTCGGTTGACGGCGCCAAACCGTACATGCCGATGCCGAAGCGGACGGCATTAAATAGCTGTTCCCTGAAGCGCAGACCCGCGGCGCTGTTTGACGAATGCACCATCAAACGGTCAAGCGGGAGGGGGCTGATCAGCTCTTTAAAGCGGTCAAGCTGCATGTTGAAATAATCGGTGTCCTTTTCGTCCGCCGTGGCGAAATGAGTGAACACGCCCGTACAATTGAGCTTATCGTTCGATTCGGTCATCTCCATCATTTCTTTGATCTCTTCTTCCGTTTTGCAGCCAAGGCGGCCCATGCCCGTGTCGATCTTCAAATGATATTCAAGAGGAGCTTCGGCCTCATTCAGAAAACCGAGCACGTCTTTCAGCCAGCCGACGGAGTAGCCAGTCACGATAATGCGCTTTTCCGCGGCAATGCTTGCATATTCGGTCGGCACTGCACCGAGGACAAGAATCGGTTCTTCAATCCCCTGCGCCCTCAGCGAAAGCGCTTCATCCAATAAAGCCACAGCAAGAATGGACGCCCCTTCTGCAAGAGCCGCCTTCGCTACCTGTGCATCCCCGTGTCCGTAGGCATTCGCTTTAACGACGGCCATCAGGCGGACATGCTCGCCGATGTGCCGCTTCATATTGCGGACGTTTTCTTTTAAAGCCGTTAAATCGATTTCGGCCCATGTCTTTCTATAGAATGGTTTTAAGCTCATCATGACACTTCCTGTTCCTTGTTTCACTCGTCCTTCCCATCATACTAAAAAGTTCGGAGAAAGGGAAATTTTGCACGGGATCATCAGCCCTGAACAAAAGAAAAATTGCTGGCACGGTATACATTTTACGGAAAAGCTGTCGAAATCATACGCTTGCGACGCAAATATAAAAAAGCCTGCTTTCCGCTTCCGGGCGGAAAACAGGCTGCCGGATACGGCACAGTCTATTTCGAAGACTGTCCCTGCATGCTTTTTGCAACCATCAGAAGTTCATCTTGAGAAAGATCTTCTGATGAGATAAAGTAATCGACTCCGTCATATGTCCATGACAACGATTTATCCGTCAGTGCGCCGACCGTGAAGCCGAGGTCAACGGGCTCTCCGTTCATGGATACGGAAGTGGATGTTTTGGCGACGCGGGCTTTTTCCTGAATCAATGTAAAGGATTTTTCACCGCCATATGTGATGACGATCCGTTTGCCGTCTTCAGTCGCCATCTCTTTCTCTTCAAGCTTTTTCACGCCCTGAGGCACATCGAGCGGCGTTTTGACAGCGAAAGAGTCTGACACGTCAGCGCTTGTCGCTACGTCAATTTGAGACAGCGTCATATTTTTCTTTTCATCAAAAGAGTCTTTATCGAGCGGCTTATCGAATTCAAAGCTTGTAAACTCAACCTTTACCATCGGTTTGCGGTCGGTATCCATCACTTTAACCGATGAAGGAGCCATGGTCTTTTTATGGAAAACGATTTCCTGAGTCGGCAGCATCTGATTATGCTGATAATTCGTTTTCGTTTCAAAAATGTATTTTGAATCCTTTGCGGAAAAAGAAGCTTCCCCATCATTTTTGACATCCTTTACGAGCGATTCGAATAAGTATACCTGGCTGCTGTTATTGGGCCAGTCGCTGTGAAAGCGGAAGCTTTTATTCAGCGACGGAGTCAAAACAAACACGCCGTTTTCATTGCGCAAGATCACCTGGCTCTGGTCTTTTTTCGGGTTTTCCAAATAGACCCGGTAAAGAGAAGGTTTTTTATGCCAGATTTCCACGTTGTACTCCTGCGGTTCATTTCCCGTTTCAATGGTCATTTTCGCTTTTGCCTTATAGGACGTGTATTCTTTTGCCTTCTTGTCGAGCCCCGTCACAACATCTTCTTGCGATTTTTGGCCGCAGGCAGAAAGCATAAGGATTACAAGCAGCCCCGTTAAAAGCAAAACAAAGCTTTTTCTCACCTTTTTTCAACCCCTTTTTAATCATTGATGTAAAAAGGAAGAAACCGCTTGTTCGACTTTAACGGTACGCCATAAGAACAGGGCCGGCTGTATCGGCGTGCGTACCATAAAAGCCTGCAACGACTCGTCTCCCTTATTGCACTACCCAATATATGAGCGTGTCTCAGACAATATGCAGACTAGCATGACAACCTTCCAAAATCATTTTCTCGTCCGTACTAATCGCCGCTGCCTGTTCATAAACGTGTTACTATATATGTACGAGATCATTGTAAAGGGGCTTAAATCATAAGCATGTTTATCAGAACAGAAAATTTTCAGACGTTTATCAGGCTCTACCCGGTCACATCCGCCATATTGGCCCTGCAGCTTGCCATTTGGATTCTTTTTTTATTTCCGTTTACGGCCGTACAGATGTGGTCTGATTTATTGATTGGCTTTAACTGGGGAATAGCGAACGGAGAATGGTGGAGGTTTGTGACGCCAATCTTTATTCACGCCGGTTTCGGCCACCTGCTCTTTAATTCGATGTCGATCTTTTTGTTTGCCCCCGGGCTGGAACGAATGCTCGGGAAACTCAAGTTTCTCATCGTTTATATCGGAGCAGGAGTGATTGGCAATATCGGCACATATTTCATCGAACCGCTGGAGTATATGCATGTCGGCGCTTCGGGAGCCATTTTCGGCTTGTTCGGCGTGTACCTGTACATCGTGCTGTTTAGAAAAGAGCTGATGGGGAGCGCCAATTCCCAAATCATCGTCACCATCCTCGCCATTTCGGTTTTGATGACGTTTGTAAACCAAAATATCAATATGATGGCGCACATCTTCGGTCTGCTGGGCGGACTCGCCTTGGCTCCGCCATTGTTAAACAAAAGAGTGAACGGCTTTTAACCGTTCACTCTTTTTTCATATGAATACCATGCAATGATATCGTCCGAATCTTTCTCCTCAACATCAGCCACCGAAAACTTCTCCATTAAAACAGACGATTTTGTTGATGTATGAATCGAAACAAGCTGTTTTCTGCGCTGGAAATACGAGCGGCTGACTTCGAAAACCTGCATGCGCCTGCGTTGAATGACAGCGGTTGTTCTGCCGATGAAGCGCGATGACATGATGATTTTGCTGCCGCTGATCTTCCATCCGGCATCGCGGTATGAGAAATAGCCGATGATCCAGTAAAAAGGAATCAATACAGCGGACAAATAGCCCCATGGCGGAAACAGAATGGAAAGCGGAACGACGGCGAGAACCGGCCAGGATGCGCGCAGGATATAGCGGCGCAGCGCGCGTTTCGGCAAGCGGTTCAAATCGTCTTCCGGCGCATAATCCGGAATGAATTCGCCGAGACGCTGATTGATTATTTTTTTGCTGATGATTGGAAATAAGATGGCTGATTTATCTTCTTCCAGGACGTTTCCGCCTGCGCTGACGATCGTGACGGCTGCAAGTCCAAAAGGCTGCCTGATCAGGCTCTCCTTGATTTTAATCGCTTGAATCCGCTGGAGCGGAATCGTGATTTGTTGCTTTTCAATCAGCCCTCTGGAAATGACGATTTCTTTCTCTTTACGCACGACAGTAAAATTCGCATATTTCAAAAGCATCCCGACGATGCTGAGCAGCCATGCGATGAAAAGGGCAACAAAGGCGGCCAATGCGATGACGGCGGCACCTGCGCTGTTCAAAAAAGCAAAGCGGTCATACAGCCAATCCAAATCAAAGAAATCATCGACTTGAGTGAAAAAAGCGAATACCCCTGAAATAATAACGCCGATGCCGCTTGAGGTTGAAGCGGCGGTTAAGAGCTCCTGGCCGGTCATTTTGTACATCATTACCGGCTCTTCCGCTTCCTCCGCCTCTTCAGCAGTTTCTTCCAGCGGAACCGGGACATCGGTCCCCGTGTCTTCCGCCGCTTTTTTCCTTTCGAAAAGCGCTTGCTGAATACGTTCGGCTTCTGCCTGGGTAATGGCGACCAGGGAAACTTCCGCTTCCGTTCCTCCGCTTGCCGTTTCGACTTGAAGCTTCACCAGCTTGAACATTTGTTGAATGAGGCCTGCGCTTGTGTTGATCGTTTGAATCCGTTCGATCGGAATATACCTTTTTTTCTTATTGATCAAGCCTTCCTCTATTCGCAATTCATCCTCTTCGATACGGTATGTAAATTTGCTCCACTTGATGATGCTCGTCACAACCAAAGCAATGAAAAACAGCACGGCCGCGGCGATCGCTATCATTTTGACTGTTTGCGATTGATTTAAAAAAATCACCACGCCAAATGGAATGATAAAATTTTTAACCGTCTCAACAAGGCCTTTGATAAAGTTGAGAATGACGGCGGCAGGGTGCATGCGTCTCGGTTCAGACATCATCTTCAGTCACCCTTGCCAGCCTGGAAATGGAATCTCTGAGCTGATCGGCCTCTTCAACATCCAAAGCGGGAATGGAATGGGTCGTCGCTGCTGTTGAAATTTGCACGGAGGCGAGATTATATTTTCTGAGGATGGGGCCCTGCGATGTATCAACATGCTGGACTCTGACCATCGGAACGATCACGCGGGTCACCACAAAGATGCCGTGCTGAATATCAATTTCGTTCTCATGGACTTCGTAGCGCCAGACTCTGTGGCGGATATTCGGAATCATGATAATGATGACAAATGAAATCCCCAGCCAAACGGCCGCTGACAAAATGCCGATCCATACCGGCCACTTAAATATCACCCCGGCGGCAATCAGGCCTGCTGCAGCCAGCATTAAAACGAATGATGTGATACAAGCCGTGATTCTCCAGACTTTAACGCCATCACGGCTGATTTGATTTTTCGGCTCGCTTCTCAAAACTCGATTCCCCCAATCTCATTCTATTTACGGTCTTCGGTCTGAAAATGTTTCGTTTAAAGGCTTTAGTTTTTAAAAAAAGGCGAATCCGTAAAAAAGGATCCGCCTTTTGATTATGAATTATATGATTTTTTTTGGCGTCTGTCATTCGAAGAACGCTTTTTATCATAAGATGAACGATTGTTCTTTCCTCTGTAGCCGCCGCCGTCTCTGCGTTTTGATGAACGGTGGTGGTGATTTTTGTTTCGCTTCGTTCTGAGCGGAGCCTCTTCCGTCAAACGGACAGGTGTGTTGTCCGGCTCTTTAGTCATCATTTTAATGGCAGCCGCAACAACTGTCACAGAATCATGGTCTTCCAATAATTCCGCTGCAGCCGTCATATAGAAGTTCAGGTTATTTTCCTCGATGATCGTCCGGATGCGGTCAACCGTCACCTGCTGCTGTCCTTCAATGGCCTCATCGAGAGTCGGTGCTTTCATGCGGTCCATTTTGCGTTTTGTCGTCTGCTCGATGGCGCGCAGCATATCCTTTTCACGCGGTGTAATGAAGGTCATCGCCATTCCTGTTTTGCCCGCGCGTCCCGTTCTTCCGATGCGGTGAACATAGCTCTCAGGATCTTGCGGCACATCGAAGTTGTAGACGTGCGTTACACCTGAAATATCAAGGCCGCGAGCCGCAACGTCTGTCGCAACGAGCACTTCAATCGCGCCTTGCTTAAATTTCCGGAGTGCAACCATCCGCTTCGCCTGGGTCAAATCTCCGTGAATTCCTTCAGCTGTATACCCGCGCAGATTAAGCGCTTCTGTCAGTTCATCGACACGGCGCTTTGTCCGGCCGAATACGATCGCCAATTCCGGAGACTGGATGTCAAGAAGGCGTGTCAGCGTATCAAACTTTTTGCGTTCATGAACTTCTAGGTAGAACTGCTGGATGTTTGATACTGTCATTTCTTTTGCTTTCACTTTTACGTGCTCCGGGTTGGTCATGAAACGTTCTGCAATCCGCTTAATCGGAGCAGGCATTGTTGCAGAAAACAGCAATGTCTGGTGTTCAGCAGGCACATTGGAAAGGATGGATTCGATATCTTCGATGAATCCCATGTTCAGCATTTCATCCGCTTCATCAAGCACAACGGTGTTCACTGTTTGAAGACGCATTGTGCGGCGGTTGATATGGTCAAGCAGACGACCAGGTGTGCCGACGATAATATGAGGGTTTTTCTTAAGCGCGCGAATCTGGCGTCCGATATCCTGTCCTCCGTAAATCGGCAGCACGCGAGCGCGTTTATCCTGTCCAATTTTATATAGCTCTTCAGAAACTTGAATGGCTAGTTCACGAGTAGGTGCGATAACAATGGCTTGAATGTTAGGAGACTCGGGGTTGATTTTCTCAACAAGGGGGATGCCAAATGCAGCCGTTTTTCCTGTTCCCGTTTGCGCTTGTCCGATCACATCTTTATTTGCAAGGCCGAGTGGAATCGTTTGTGCCTGAATCGGTGTTGCCTCTTCAAATCCCATACGCTTGATTGCTTTTGTGAGATCAGAACTTAATTGAAAATCTTGAAACGTTATTGTCAATGTATTCAAACTCCTTCTGCTTACTGTTTCAGTAATCGTGTTTTATCAATAAAAACTGCCCTTTGTGCAAAGGACAGGTCCATACTTATGCAAAGCCCGAATTACTTTACATGTTATATTACCATTCCATTATACGTTTTTCAACAAGATGAGAATGAGCGGTGTGCTCTCTCGCCGGTTCGGCAGTCTCCTATGAACCTCGGGCGAAGCCGTCCGTCCGCGCAACTAAAGCCCGCCCGAAGGCGTCCTTTACACATTGTAACACAGGCATGTGCTGCTTTCGACAGCATACGTTCATTTTTTCCCTGTCAGCATCCCGGATTATTTTTTGCAGATTTCCGTTCAATTATTTATTTTTTTATAGATTCAATCGGCGTTTTTTTGAGGAACGCCTCAACGGTTTGAAATAGGATAGAGGAGTTTTCTTCAAGGCAGACATGGTGCTTGGATTCCGGCAAGAGGCACAGCTCTTTTTCTTCGGAAGGAATGGTTTCATACAAGTAATACGCGCTTGACACCGGCACGATGGCATCACACTCCCCCTGAACAATGAGCACAGGGATCCGGAGGTTTTTCAATGCAGGCTTTGTCATCTTGACGAGCTTGCGAAACTGAAATGCAGAAGACACCGGAGTGCTTGTCAGCTTTTGTTTGTACCTTTTGTAAAGCAGATTATCCTCTAGCTTGCCTTGCAGTGAATCTTTGATCACATTCTTCAAATCCTGGATCAGCTGTCCCGGGCTGATGTACTGGGCGGCCGCACTCAACAGGACAAGGCGGCTGACCGGATATTTTCCGGCTAAATAGCCGGCAATCATCCCGCCCATTGAAAATCCGATTAAAAATACCGTATCACACGTTTTCAACAAGCGGATGAGCTCCACTTCAGCACAAGCGATCCATTCCTGAAAACAGACGCCTTTTAAAACCGGCATCTCACCGTGCCCGGGGAGCGTGATCATTTCAACTTGCCAATCTGCCGTTTGTTTTAAATGAGAAGCCAGCGGTTCCAATTCATACGGCGCTCCGGTAAATCCGTGAATGCATAAACATCCTATCATGACCATTCACCCGTTTTCTTTTACTGATCATCACATAAAAAACGACTTTATGATTCAAAGTTCCCTTACAAATCTTTTATAACATCCTCAAGGCGCATGCCTCTGGACGCTTTGACGAGGATTAAATCCCCTGTATTCGCTTTTTCTTTCAGTGTCTTTTTCAAACTGTCTTTTTCTTCCGGGTTGAAATGAAGGACGCGGTGTTCCGGGAAATGTTTAAGCGCCCCTTTTGCAATATATGCACCGAGTTCTCCATACGTAAATAAAAAGTCGATCGAGTCCGGGTTGACCGCCTGCCCGATTTCTTCATGAAACGCTTTTTCTCCTTCTCCGAGCTCCAGCATATCGCCGAGAACAAGAATCTTCTTGCCGTATCCCTTCATCTGTTCGACAAGCTCGATCGCCGCTTTCATCGATGTCGGGCTGGCATTATAGGCGTCATTAATGATCGCAACGCCGTCCGGCGTCTTTACTAGCTCAAGCCGCATTCCGGTCACTTTCAGTTTAGTCAGCCCTTCTGCAATGTGAGCGCGGCTGACATTCAAGAGGTCTCCGGCCGCAATCGCGGCTAATGCGTTTTTCACATTATGCTTTCCAAGGACCGGGATGAAGAACCCGTTTTCGATTCCTCTCACGCGGAATGCCGTCCCCTCTTCAGTCTGTGTCATATCCTCAAGCTGATAATCGAAAGCCGGATCCTCTCCAAACGTCTTTGTATCGTAAGGCGGCTGGTTCAGCCTTTCGGTGAGCAGCGGTTCATCTCCGACATAAATGAGTGTGCCTTCTTTTGAAAGCCCATTGACAATTTCGAGCTTCGCCTCTGCAATTCCTTCTCTTGATCCGAGTTCAAGGAGGTGTGATTCACCAATGTTTGTAATGACTGCAATATCAGGCCGCGCCAGACGAGTGAGAAAATCGATTTCTCCTTTGGCGCTCATCCCCATTTCCAAAATGGCGACTTCTGTGTCTTCGGGCATCGCCAGAATCGTCAGGGGCAGGCCGATATGGTTATTGTAGTTTCCTTCTGTCTTATGCACTTTATACTCAGTGCCCAAAACAGCATGAATCATGTCTTTTGTCGTCGTTTTTCCGTTTGAACCGGTCACGCCGACGACTTTTACGTCCAGCTGATTCCTGTATGCCTTCGCAAGCTTCTGCAGCGCTTCCAGCGTATCGTCAACTAAAATGACCGGCTTCCCTTCCGGAGGATTCGGTTCACTTCGGTTCCACAGCACGGCCGCAACGCCTTCCTGAAAAGCCTGCTCTGCAAAAACGTGTCCGTTGAACCGCTCGCCTGCAAGCGGAATAAACAGTTGGCCTTTCGCCAGTTTTCTCGAATCGGTTGAGACGCCTTTGATGAGACGCCCTTCAAAAGCTTCATTCGTCAAAACGCCTTCCGACATTTCAGCAATTTCTTTTACCGTTCTTGTTATCATGTATGTCCCTCTCTTTCTTCTGCAAGGAAAAGAGACACTACCACAAATAAGGATAGTGTCTGCAGCTGTATCTAAGGGCGAACCGCCTTCAGCGCCTTTCTCCATGAAAGCTCCCGGATTCGGTCCGCTCCGTCCCGTTAAAATGTATGTTTAATCTGCTGTTTTTCTTCGTGGCGCTCGATTGCCAAAGCGACAAGCTTTTCAATCAGTTCAGCGTACTCAACCCCTGATTGCTTCCAGAGAAGCGGAAACATGCTGAACGGGGTGAATCCCGGCATCGTATTGACTTCATTGATCAGGACCCTGCCTTCATTTGTAAGGAAAAAGTCCGCTCTCACAAGGCCTGAACCGTCAATCGCCTGAAACGCTTTGACCGCCATGCTGCGCATTGTTTCGTATTCGTCTTCTGTCAGGGAAGCCGGAATAATCAAATCAGTATCGCCGTCTTCATATTTTGCTTTATAGTCATAAAAGTCTTTCTTCGGAGCGATTTCCCCCGCGACTGAGCAGACAGGTTCATCATTCCCTAAAACGCCGAGTTCTATTTCCCGTCCGATGACGCCCTCTTCAACGACAATTTTCCGGTCATATTGGAATGCAAGCTCAAAGGCTTGGTCAAGCTCTTCACGGCTTCTGCATTTGCTGATCCCGACGCTTGATCCAAGGTTGGCCGGTTTTACAAAGCACGGATAGCCAAGTTCCCCTTCCACTTGAGCATAGCATTCTTCTTTAGACTGACTCCAAGTTTTTTTCAAAAATGAAACGTATTTCGCCTGGTCAAGACCTGCCTGTGCAAACAGATGCTTCATGACCACTTTATCCATGCCCGCAGAGGAAGCCAAGACTCCGTTGCCCACATATGGCACATTCAATAGTTCAAGCATCCCTTGAATGGTGCCGTCTTCCCCATTCGGTCCGTGCAAAAGCGGGAAAACAACATCGATAGAGTCTTCTTTTGCATCAGCTTCGCCAGGAAACATATCGCGGTTCAACACAGCCGGAGAAAATGTCTGGCCCGTCTGTTCAAATTGCAGCATTTTCACATTTGAAACCGGTTCTGTCAGTTGCGGCCCTCTCACCCACTCGCCTTTTTCTGTTATATAAATCGGGTGTATATCAAATTTTTCAGTATCTAATGCTTTCGTGACGGCCAGCGCGGTTTGCAGAGAAACGTTATGCTCCGCTGATTTTCCGCCGTATACCAATCCTAATCTTGTCTTCAATTCGTACTCCCCCCACTGGATTCATCTTTACTATCTTATCACTTTCCCGGGAAAATGATCTAATTATTTTAATACGGTCTAAAAACAGCATATAAAAAGCATTTGTATGTAAATCCTTTTCATTTTATATTAAAATGGCATTGAAAAGGAGAGGTTGCAATTGAAAAAAATCACAACAGAAGCGCAATTTAATGAATTGATCCAATCCGATAAAGAAATCATCGTCAAATTTTACGCTGACTGGTGCCCGGACTGCACACGCATGAACATGTTCATCGGAGACATTCTTGAGGCTTATCAGGAAAATGACTGGTATGAGCTGAATAAAGACGACCTTCCTGAACTTGCCGACAAGTACCAGGTCATGGGCATTCCAAGCCTGTTGATTTTCAAAAACGGCGAAAAAACGGGACACCTTCACAGCGCAAATGCCAAAACGCCTGAAGAAGTGAATGAATTCCTGGCTGAACATATTAGCTAATTCGTTTAAAGTCCTGATTTTTTGTCTGAACCGCCGGACATGGGAGCACCCCCATGTCCTTTTTATACAAGACGGGACAGCAGCAAAATTTGTTTCATAAAAGAATGAGCTTTAAAAAATTCGACACGAGTATTTCCCGGGAAACTTAAAATGTCGAAATTTCATAAAAAGTTCTTGATTCGTTTTTTATATTCCGGTAGAATGTTTTTTGTTCCTATTTTGCAATTATTTTTTCTAGTTGTGAAGCCCTTGTCGGCTTCTTTTTTTATATATTCTTTTGGATAATAATTCATATTTTTCGATTTTATTCAATATTCTTTCGAAGATGTCGCTTTACATTCGGTGATCAGGTTTAGTATAATGCAATTAATTGATAATGATTATCAATATCACTAATGGTTGACGAGGTGATCACATGGCCCCTCAATTAAAGAAAGCGGTGGAAATGAGAAAGAAACAACTCATTCAGCGTCTTATCCAGCTTGGCATATATAAAAAAGAAGAGCGCCACCTCTACGAATTGTCTTTAAGCGAACTTGAAAGCGAATACCAATCCATCAAGAAAGGCGGATAAACATGTCAAAACGGAAGATTAAAACCTTTCATCAGCTTGTCGAAGAATATAAAAAAGAAATCGCCAAGAACCCGAAAGAAATGGAAGTCATTTATGACAAGATCGACCGCAGACACGAGAACCGCCTTTTGGCCATTTCAAAAGCAAAACAAACATAAAAAAGAAGCCGCTGATTTTGAACGGCTTCTTTTAGCGGATCGACACCCCGCTAAAGCTTAAAGAATGACAAAACTATTCGCTGAATGCAATTCCTGCAAGCTTGGCGATTGTCGCATCATCCATCGGCGGGTTGTGGAGGCCCGCCCGGACATCGCGGTAGAATCTTTGGAGCGGGTTCGTTCTTGCGAGACTTTTCGCTCCGACGACTCTCATCGCCTTGTCTACGACATCAATGGCCGTATTCGTTACCGTGTGCTTAACCGCTCCAAGCTCACCTGTCAAAAGGGCGCGGCGCTCCGGATCATCATAAAGCTCTGCAACATGATACATAAAGTGGCGGGCTTTCATGAGTTCCAGATCGATTTCGCCGATATGGCGCTGAACAGCGGGCACCTCTTTGATCGGACCTTTCAAGCTGTTCGGCTGATAGTCTTTTGCAAATTGGACAGCATAGTCTCTCGCTGCTTGTGCGATCCCTAAATAGACAGCCGGTATATGAAGCAGCCAGCCGTTGATTTTATCGGTTCTTTTACCAGCCAACAGTTCAACAAGCATGGATTCGTCCAGACGGACATCGGTCAGCACCAAATCGTGGCTTCCCGTGCCCCTCATCGCCGCCATATCCCACGTTTCTTCTATTGCCAAGCCTTCCGCATCTTTATGGATCAAGAAAACGCCGATCATTTGCTTCTCTTCAATCCAAGCGGTGACAAGAAAATAGTCGAGAACCGGAGACATCGTTGTGAATGTTTTACGGCCGTTTACAATCCAGCCGCCGTTCTTTTTGACTGCATGGGTTCCGGGGCGTCCTCCTCTTGTCGGGCTGCCTGTCTGCGCTTCACTTGCCGCTCTGTTGATCAGCGCGCCCTTTAATGCTTCATGGGAAAGCGATGAAAACACATCCCGGTCCCAGCTGTTTCCCTCCGCCAGTTCCCCCATCACGCTTAAGTGCCAGCCGATGCTGAGAGCCGTCGGTCCGTCTCCTTTGGCAAGCCGTTCCTGAAACAAAAGCATATCGTAGAGCGAAATGCCTTCTCCTCCGTAATCTTTTCCGACCGTCAGCGCTGTGTAGCCTGAATCCCGCAGCTTTTGAATATGTTCTGCGGGAAATTGTGCATGTTCGTCATAGTACGCTGCTGTTTTCTCAAATTCATCCGCCAATTTTCCGATTTTATCGAGCCATTCCTGCTGCCTTTCCGTTTTCACAAATATTGAACACACGCCGGCATCCTCCTGACCAAATTCCGATAGATTTAATAAGTATTATAGTTCGTTCTCGGCTCGTTGTGCAAATGATAGCCTTGGCAAAACAAAAAAGCCCACCTTCAGCGAGGTGCGCTTTTGACTAAACGGCTTGACCGCCGCGGCGGTCAACCTTCATACCGAGATAAATCAGCATGTAGGTTAAGTAGCCCATCGTGATCGTGAGGCCGCCGAAGAAGAAATCGGAAAAAAGCGGTTCTTCATATGCGGCGATTCCGGCCAGCACGATCCAGCTTCCATAAAGGTATGCCATAAAGAGGCGGACGCCGTTTTTCAATTTATATAACAGAAACAAACCTGCAAGCGAAAATAGTCCGAGCGCAAGTCTAAAATATACGAGATGATCAAAGTTAAAGGCAAAAGAAACAAATGAAAATGACAGCAGCAATACAATCGGCAACGCCGTAATAAACTTTTTCATAGATGTCTCATCCCCCATTCCCTTCCTAAAATTATAATTGAGAATAGGAGATTCACACGGTAATTACGACATATTTCACAAAAATGTCATTCCTTTTGTCACACTTTGGACAATTATTTATACCTTCATATCGCGTTTGCAAAAGCCCCACCATGCCGTTCCGAGAAAAAACACGAGATGGATAAAGACGATGAAGAGCGAGAATAAAGGCGTCATCCCGGCAAAAAGCGGCTTTGCCTCTCCGGCGTACTGCGTTAAATCGGTATTGGCGAACAATAAAAACTTGCCGAGCGGCTTTTCCAAATACGCCATAATCGTCACAAGCATTTTGGCGCCGTACAGCACGACAATCGACACCATGATGCTGAGCGCGCTGCTTTTGAATAATGCCGAGCATAAAAACGCAAATGAAACCATCATCCATACTTCAAACCACTGCGTCCCGATCATTTTCACCGTATTGATAAAGAGCGGCTCCGCTTTTTCGTCGAGCTTCACGCCGAAAAAGAGCAGGCCGAACAATATAGAAAATCCGTAGTAAATAATAAAAAGCCAAATGCTTGCGAGCACGCTCGTCACGTATTTAGAAACGAGAATCTTTTCTCTTCTGACAGGGCGGATCAGCAAAAACTTGATCGTCTTTTTATCATATTCAAAGGATATAATTGAAGCCGCCACCACAATCGAAAGCCCCTGCAAGAGGATATTCAGGTTTGGGGTGAATGAAAAATAGCCGATAAAATGATCCTCTGCCCCGGCGCCCATCAGGATTCTTTTGGTGATGAGCGCGAGGAGAAATTGAAAGACTACAATCAGCGCCAGCGATACAAATGTTACTTTGCGCTTCAGCAATTTAACATGCTCGTTTTGAATCAGTTTAAACATCAGCATTCCTCTCTTCTATTCCATTCGTCCGCGCCATATATTCATCCTCAAGAGACTGCTTAAACGGAGCGATCGAATAGACGTCAATATCATTGGCGACAAGCTGTTGATTTAAAGCCGGAATTTGCGCTTTCTCCACCTTTACGGCAAGCAGGCCTTTTTCGGTGCGAGCTTCGTATCCTTGGTCTTTCAGCCACTGAAGCGCTTTGTCATGAGGCTGTACCTCCAGCATCGCCTTTTCCTGTTTCTCGTCCGCTTGATTAAGGACGACAGTTGATTTGATTTTCCCTTTTTGAAGGATGACGACCCGGTCGCATAAATCTTCCACTTCCTTCAGCAAGTGAGTCGCAAACAGGATCGCCGTTCCTTCTTCTTCGGCGAGTTCACGCAAGTGTTCGCGGAAATCTTTCATTCCCGCCGGGTCCAATCCGTTCGTCGGCTCGTCCAAAATCAGCAGTTTTGGCCGGTGAAGAATCGCCTGGGCAATACCGAGGCGCTGTTTCATTCCAAGCGAGTATGTTTTGACCTTGTCTTCTGCGGCATCTTCAAGGCCGACTCTGCTGATGACTTCCTCCAGTCTTTCCCGTCCGATTCCAGCGTGCATATTTGCATAGTGCTTCAGATTTTCATAGCCTGTCAGATACGGATAGAATTCAGGATTTTCTACAATGGCTCCGACGGACTGGATCGCTTTTTCAAATTGGCGGTCAATCGGAAAGCCGTTTATGACAATTGATCCGCTCTTCATTTTGATTAAACCGGTGATCAATTTGATGAGGGTCGTTTTTCCTGATCCGTTCGGACCAAGCAGACCGATGATCTCCCCTTCATCCGCCGTTAAGCGGATATCTTTCAATATCGTTTTGCCGTCTATGATTTTATCAACATTTTCTATATGTAAAACAGGCTGCTTTGTCATAGCCCCCTCCTCTTTCCAAAAAAATAAACAGTGCCGAAAAGGCACTGTTTGATTATATCATTTCTTAAGTTACACGGACACTTCACTATGAGGGGCTTCGATTTTGCCGTGTTTCTTTTCCGTCTCGGTGACGATGACCGCACATGCTGCATCGCCTGTTGTATTGACAGCCGTACGAATCATGTCCAGAAGTCGGTCAATTCCCAATATTAGCGCAATTCCCTCAACTGGAAGGCCAACTGTTTGAAGAACCATGGCGAGCATAATGAGTCCGACACCCGGAACACCCGCTGTTCCGATGCTGGCAAGCACTGCCGTGAGAACAACCATCAACAGCTGTGTGAGCGACAGGTCATTGCCGTACACCTGAGCGATAAAGACTGTTGCCACCCCTTGCATGATCGCCGTTCCGTCCATGTTGATCGTAGCTCCGAGCGGCTGGACAAAGCTTGAGATCGGCTCTGGAACTTTCAGCTTTCTTTGAGCGACATCCATCGAAACCGGAAGCGTCGCGTTGCTGCTGGACGTACTGAAGGCAACAAGCATAACCTCTGAAAAATCTTTAAAGAATGTGAGCGGGTTCCGCTTTGCCAGAAGCGCAATCGCTGCGCCGTATGTGACGATGGTATGAATGAACAGCGCCAGAATAACGACGATCATATAAAGCCCCATTGCTTTAATGGCGTCCCAGCCCTGGCTTCCGATTGCCCCGGCAATCAAGCCGAACGTACCGTACGGCGCGAACTTCATGACAAGATTGACCAGGTACATCATCAGATCGTTACCCTGTTCAACCACTTTGAGAAGAGCGTCCGCTTTTTTGCCCAGCATCGTAATTCCGAGACCGACCAAAATGGAGAAAGCAATGATTTGCAGCATATTTCCTTCAGCCATTGCCTGAACCGGGTTTGTCGGAATGATATTCAAAAGCGTGTCAGAAATGCTTGGCGCTTTCTGGGCTGAATATTCCGCAGCGCTTGTATCATATGTTCCGATCGTTCCAGGTTTGATGACCAACGCTAAAACAAGTCCGATAATAATGGCAATTGCAGTAGTTATTAAAAAGAAAGAAATCGTTTTGGCACCGATTCTGCCCAATTTCTTTGGATCTCCAAGTCCTGCTACCCCTAAAGTCAGAGAAAAGAAAACAATCGGTACAACGAGCATCTTGATTAAGTTAAGGAAGATCGTGCCGAGCGGCCCGAATAAAAATGTATTAAGCTTGCTGAATAAATCCGGTGAAGTGACGTTCAGTATAATACCGACGACTGCACCGAGCAATAGAGCGATAATAATTTTTGTTGCTAACTTCATATAACATATCTCCCCTTTCTAAAAAAAGCCCATGAGAGATCTCCCACGGGCTTTTACCATTAAAATTGGTTCCACATGACTCTCTTCACGTTGATGAGGTTAGCTGACGGGTTCGGACGAAGAGATGTCCGTCTTTCGGTTCGCACGGGAACAGAAAAATTCACCCCAAATGATCGGGTCCCCCACTCCTACTAAAGGATTAAACGTGTGGCGCTATTTCGTTATATAACAGTTATACCTGAAAATTCGAAATATGTAAACCGAATTTTTCGATTTACAAATATATGCTATTTTCGTGTGCCTGCTGTTCGGTTTTTCTCCTGATTTGTAACATCAAGTATATCAAGCAGGAAAACAAATATTGGAATACCGATAATTAAACCCCAAATCCCAATAAAATGTTCAGAAAAAATCAGCACGATAAACGTGAAGAAAATCGGCAGCTCCGTCTTTGCGGACATCAATTTCGGATTGAGGAAATAGGCCTCTATCGCATGGACGATCATGATGACCAATACCAGTGATACGATATAAGCGATTCCGCCGATGCTGTAGGCGATAATGCTTAACGGAATAAGGGAGAGCACAACGCCTGCGACCGGAACCAGCCCGAGGAAAAACACCATGACGGCAAGGCCGAAAAGCTGAGGAAAACCCATAATGGCGAGGGCAATGGTCGTCAGTGCGCAATTGATGGTGGCGATAATAAACTGAGCCTCAAGCACCTTGCCGAACGTTCTCGTGAATTTTTTCCCAAAGTAAGCAATTTCCTCGTAGAAAATAGCTATTTTGCTCGTCTTAAATTTATCCATTAAGCTCATGACTTTGTCTTTTTCGATCAATAAGAACATGCTGAGAACCAATGACATAACCACCTGCAGGCCAAACGTGCTGATATCCGTGATATATGTATAGATAAAGTTAAGACCCTTTTCCAAATAGGATGTCAAATTGATATCGCCGAACATACCGGTGATCATATCGAGAAAAGGAATGCTGTCAGGGTGAGAAGCGATATGCTTTCCTTGTTTGATCAGCTGCTGAATCTGGGTGACGATTACGGGGTAATAGACCACACCGCCGATCGAAAGCGCGATGGCAAGAGCCGCATACAAACAAGAAATAATCAGTCTCTGGCTGACTTTAATAAAGCGGTTTAAAAAACCGCGGATCACATTTTCCAGACGGTTCATCAAAAACGTAAAGATAAATGTGAGCAATATGAGATTCATCATGCTGCGGAACAGATATAAAACCCCCGCCAATACAACAAAAACTGAAAAACGCCTGACCCCAGGATGCTGAAAAAATTTAATCAACGCTGCCATTCGGTACACTCCCACCAGTACTTTAGTCCTTAACTTTTAGCATTCAAACTTTTATAACTACAATTTGATGCATCATCTGTAAATTATATAACAAAACAGACCGGAAATCTCTTCAGAAGATCAATAATTTATAATAATTTAATATGGGCGTTCAAGCGGCAGCGGCAGGCATCTTCATAAAAAGAGAGGGGCTGTTTGTCAGCCCCTCTCTTCACCGCACATTAACCGCTTCTTCTTTGGCGTCCGCCTTTTTCGCCGTTTTCTTGATAGAACTCCTTGTCATGGTTGCGGCTTGTGGCTTCTCCGCCTTTTTTACCGATCTCCTGGTAGAATTCTTTGTCATGGTTTTTGCTTGTGGCTTCTCCGCCCTTTTCACCGATTTCTTGGTAGAATTCTTTATCATGGTTGCGGCTTGTGGCTTCTCCGCCTTTTTCGCCGATTTCCTGGTAGAACTCTTTGTCATGGTTGCGGCTTGTGGCTTCCCCGCCTTTTTCGCCGATTTCCTGGTAGAATTCTTTGTCATGGTTTTGGCTTGTAGCTTCTCCGCCTTTTTGACCGATCTCTTGGTAGAATTCTTTATCATGGTTTTGGCTTGTTTTTTCTCCGCCTTTTCTGCCTGCTTCTTCCCTGCTCATTTTGTTGTCGTCATTATTGTTTGCCATTTTTGATTCCTCCTTTTGAAGTGTTATGGTTTTTACATTCCACATTTCAAAAAGAGTAAACACAAATAGCACATTCACGAAAGAGAGTGTGGATCGCGCAATCGTCCGCTGCCCATTACCGTCCATTCCGGTACCGGAGCCGGCGTATTGTTCTGCAGCGTTTCAGATATCTCGGCAGGATCTTCAAACAGCGTAATGTTGATGGATTCGAATGTGCCTTTCTGATGCGTTCTTTCATATATCTCATCATGATGTTCCGCCATAAAGTTCAAATAATCGTGCTTCGATTTCCAAAGCGCCAGGACGACGGCTTCCGGCCCGTCTTCTGTTTCCATCCATCCGCCCCACTGCCTGATGAATCCGCTGACGTTTTGCAGCGGAGCCCATTTGGCCTGCGCCTCGCTGAATGCTTGAAGCTTTTGTTCGGCTGATTTGCACCGTATCAGCTTCAGCACATTCCCTTCCGCGAACGGGACGGTTTCCGCATTAGTTTTTTCTATACAAAGGTTAACCGACCTGACATCAGCGCGTGTCCGGTGAATGACGCCTTTCGGAATCAGCAGGGAATCATTCGCTTTCAGAACTTCTGTGGGGCGATCCTGAAAATCGATCAACAGCTCCCCTTCCAAAACAATAAACAGTTCATCTGAGCCGGGATGGATATGCCATACGTATTCGCCCTCCAAAACGGCAATTCGCATACAATGGTCGTTCACTTCCGAAACAAGAAAATTGGCGTGCTTTTCTGCGACTTCCTTTGTCAATTCAAGAAGATTCGTTTTGCGATCCATCGGCTTCCCCCGCTTTTGATTTGATTTTCTCCAGAACTTATTTTACCATTTGACTTTTGCGCGTGCGCCTTTTAAAGTGTTGGATATTGGTGAAAAAACGGTTTGAACCTACAGAAGAGGTGTACATCATGCAAAATCAAAACGGAAAAGCCTCAGGGCTTTTGCCGCTGTTTTTATTTGTTTGTTTATTCGTTGGATCAGGCTTGATCACAGGCGACTTTTACAGCCTGCCAATCGTGGCCGCGGCGCTTGCGGCATCGGTTGTCTCACTGGCGATGAACAGGAAGGAGAAGCTCAGCCAAAAGACGGAGTGGTTTGCGAAGGGCGCCGGGCACCCCGACATAATGATCATGGTGATGATCTTTATTTTGGCCGGAGCGTTTTCATCAGCCGCAAAGGCGATGGGGGCCGTCGAATCAACCGTTAATCTCGCGCTTTCATTTGTACCGGGGCAGTTTATGGTTGCCGGTTTATTTATCATCGCTGCGTTTATCTCTGTGTCGATGGGCACGTCAACCGGAACGATTGCTGCGCTCGCTCCGATCGCAGCGGGGATTAGCGCTGAAATCGGCGTTCCGGCGGCATATTCGGTTGCTGCGGTTGTGGGGGGCGCGATGTTCGGCGATAACTTATCATTTATTTCCGATACGACCATTGCCGCTGTCCGCACTCAAAAGACGAAAATGTCGGACAAGTTTAAAACGAATTTCCTGATCGTTCTGCCTGCCGCGGTTGCCACGGTCATTCTGCTGATGGTGTTCTCAGCCGGAGGGCATCCCGGAGCACAAGCCGGGACTTACAGCTGGGTGAAGGTGCTGCCGTATCTCGGGGTTCTGATATTTGCCCTTCTCGGATTTAATGTTATGGCCGTTATTTTCGGCGGCATCGTATTAGCCGGGGTAATCGGAATTTCCGACGGAAGCCTGACGCTTCATACGTATTTGACGGCGATAACCGAAGGCATCGGCGGGATGTCTGAACTGATCATTTTATCGCTTCTGATTGGCGGAATGGCGGAAATGATGAAGCGAAACGGCGGGATCGCGTTTCTCCTTCAATTTGTATCGCGGAGAATCCGTTCAAAAAAAGGAGCTGAAGCGGGCATTGCCGGCCTTGTCAGCGCGGCAAACCTGGCGACGGCCAACAATACGATTGCCATCATTACAGCGGGGCCGCTGGCAAAAGATTTATCTGACAGGTACGGAATCGACAACAGGAAATCGGCGAGCATCCTTGATATTTTTTCCTGTGCGGTTCAAGGATTGATTCCTTACGGTGCACAAATGCTGTCAGCTGCACAAATCGCGAAAATATCGCCTATCAGCATCCTTCCTTATTCTTTTTATCCGATTTTAATCGGCGTCTGCGGCATTTGCGCGATTATCTTCAGACTGCCTCGCTTTACAGAAAAAGCGTAACTCTATAAGAAAGGCTGCCGTTATCAAACGGCAGCCTTTTTATCCCTCTGTTTCTGTCGCGTCCAGCTCCGCAAGCCTTTCCATGATGCGCCGCTTTTTATACATCATCATCCCTGTTTCGGCAACACCGTTCACCATCGAACGATTTGAGATTGCACCAAAAAGGATTCCTGCTACTGGCACCATTTGAAACAGCTTTTTCCATCCGAAAGAATCGCGGTATGTATAAACAACTTCCCGCCAGCCTTGAATTTGCGAAATCATATTTTCACGGGAGCCTGATGGTTGATGGTATCGGCTGAGTTCCTGAATGATCGCCCTTTTCCCGACAATATCAGCAGCGCTGAGCTGCAGACATTTAATAATAAACATCCGCTCCGTTTTTTCTTTAGGATCGTAGCCGTAAGATACCGCGATGTCCTGCAATGTCTTTAAAGAAAGGCCGAGGATTGCGGGAATATCGACGGCAAGCGTGAACAAGCCGCCCACACCGGTTGTCGCTCCTTGGACTGCTGCGGTATTCGCCCTGTTTTTCCCGAGATTTTCACATATTTGATCCATCACTTCCAAAGGAGCCCATTGAATATCTTCAATCGTTTCGATCGTTTCATCCGGCAGCTTTTTTTGAAACTGGCGGATCAGATGCTTTTCGGACGTCAAATATTGGCCTCCATTTTGAATAAAGCCGCCGATTTCGTCTAGCAGCAGGCCGATTTTATCTTGAATGAATGCCGGCGTAAGCTTGTCCAGAACTTTGAACGGCAGCCGGCCGATCCTTTCCCAAAACCATGCTTTCTGCTGTTCCTTTTCCCATTTTTCAATTTTTTTCAGTTCGTTTTCCAAATCTGTTTTGTCGTAGCGCACGGAAGGTTCGCCCTCTCATTTGTGTTTTTTTATAGTATACAATGATTCATCTGATGAATCCGTGTTTTTTGATCGGCATCCAGCGGGTAAAACTTTATGAAAAAGGAGGAATGGCCAAATGCCATGGTCAATGGAAGACTATCCTGCTTCATTGAAACATTTGGACAAACCGGTGAAAAAGAAAGCTATTGAAATTGCGAATGCGATGGTTGACGAAGGATACGACGAAAGCCGGGCAATTCCGATTGCGACGAGTCAGGCGAAGGAATGGGCGGATAACAGAAGCAAAAGCGAGCTTAAATCCTATGCAGAAAAAGCCGATGAAACAAAACGTGGTGACAGCGGTTCGAGCAGCAGGCCGGAGCTTGCGGAAAAGTGCGAGCATGTCATCAAACATGAAAAAGGCTGGGCAGTCAAAGCCGAAGACGCTAAGCGGGCCAGCGAAGTAAAGGATACAAAAGCAGAAGCCGTCGAACGGGCGAAAGAAATCGCCGAAAATAAAGGAACCGCCGTCGTCGTCCATAAAAAAGACGGCAGTGTTGAGCGGAAGATCAGGATGAACTAGCGAGACGCTCCGTTTTTGGAGCGTCTTACTTTCTCCCCGCCAACTCCAATACGGCATCCGCTGCTTTTTGATAGCCGCCGGCATTGCGGAGCGAGCGGCCGATTTTGGCGGCGTCGTCTTTATAGGAGCGGTTTTCAAGCATATCTTTAATCGTTTTTTGTAAAACAGCCGGGGAAAGTTCATTTTTGTCCAGCTTGATCCCGGCGCCTGTACGTTCCACCTGATCAGCGACGAAAAACTGGTCTGCCCCCATCGGGATGACGATGAGCGGTGTATCAAAGTAAAGGCCTTCATTTGTACTGTTCATACCGCCGTGTGTGACAAATACATCAGCTTGTTTCAAAACCTCCAATTGCGGGATATACGGCCTCACGATAAAATGATCCGGTATGCTGCCGAGATCCCTAGGATCCGTTGATTTCCCGACAGACATGACCACCTTGCCGTCAAAGTCTTTCAGCGCTTCGATACACATATGATACAGCTCTTTTTGCTGATTAAAGATCGTGCCCATCGAGATCACGATGACGGTTTCCCCCTCCAGCTCGGCGAACGGGAAGCTTCCCGGATCCTGCCTGCTCGCAATCGACGGCCCTACAAACAAATAGTCACTTCCAAATCGTTCGGCATGAGGCTGAAACGCTCTGGAAGTAAAGACAATCGTGATATCCCCCGGACAGGAGAATACGTCAAACGGCTTGTCGAGACTGACAGGATACCGCTCACTTAATTCGCCGAGGGATCCTTTCAATTTTTCAAAATAAGGCGAGCTTTCAAGGTCGCCTTGCGGGGTAAACGTTTTTGCAAACTGCTCGTCCATTGCAAATGTCGTGCATAACGAAACGCTCGGCAGCTCAAGCATTTCAGCAATAATTTTCCCCGCTAAGAAGTGATGGTCATATATCACATAATCATAAGATTCACTCTTGACTTCCCGGTAGATGAACTGAACGATCTCATTGACTTTACTTGACATATTGTAAACCACTTCGGCAAAGTCCATCTTTTCTTTTTTCTTCCCGGGTGATAGAACCTCTCTGAAATCCGGGTATAAACGGACTTCTGCGCCTGTTTTTTTAATTTTTTCAGCGTATTCCTCAACTGCATAATATACGATGCTTTCCCCTCGCCTTTGCAGCTCCTTTGTGACGCCGATAGAAGGATTGATGTGCCCTTCCCCCGGGAAATTAATCATCAGTACATGTCCCATCATAGATCTTCCTTTCTCATACGAAAATTTTATATAAGGAAATTTACTACAAATAGATAAATGAAGTAAAGAAATTTAATTAAGTTAATAATAAATAAACATAATTATTTGACCATTTGTCTGTTTCTTCATATCTTTCCTTTAAATTTTTTTGGCATGCAAATGAGCGTATGTCATTAGATAAAACAGGCTTTTTATTACTTGACAGCCCCATGTCGGAAGACGATTTTCCTTTTTTTAAAAGCAAATTAAAACATGGCGGATCGAGGCACAATACATCATAAGAAACAACCTACGGAGGTTTTGCCATGGATACGAAAGCAACCAGGATCGAGAAGGATTTTCTAGGTGAAAAAGAAGTTCCCGTTGACGCCTATTACGGCGTACAAACCATGAGAGCCGTGGAGAACTTTCCGATTACAGGCTATCAGATTGATGAAGAGCTGATTAAAGCTTTGGCAATGGTCAAAAAAGCGGCGGCTCTCGCCAACATGGATATTAAACGTTTATATAAAGAGCTTGGCGAAGTCATCGTAAAAGCTGCCGGCGAAATAGCGGAAGGGCTCTGGCACGAGCATTTTATTGTCGATCCCATTCAAGGCGGCGCCGGCACTTCAATGAATATGAATACGAATGAAGTTATCGCAAACAGAGGTTTAGAACTTTTAGGGAAAGAAAAAGGGGATTACTTCCATTTAAGTCCGAACACACATGTCAATATGGCCCAATCAACGAATGATGTGTTTCCGACAGCCATTCATCTGGCCACATTGAATCACTTAAAACGGCTCTTATCGACGATGGAGCATATGTTGGATGCCTTCCGCAAAAAAGCGGCGGAATTCGATTCAGTCATTAAAATGGGCCGCACCCATCTTCAGGATGCCGTCCCGATCAGGCTCGGCCAGGAATTCGAAGCCTACTCCCGGGTGATCGAACGCGATATTCAGCGGATCAGGCAGTCGCAGCATCATCTCTATGAAGTCAATATGGGGGCCACGGCCGTCGGCACAGGTTTGAACGCCGATCCGAGATATATTCAAAACGTTGTCGCGCACCTCTCAGATATTAGCGGCTATCAGCTGACCGGCGCAGACCATCTTGTCGATGCCACACAAAACACGGATGCCTACACAGAAGTATCGGCTGCTTTGAAAGTCGGCATGATGAACATGTCCAAGATCGCCAACGATTTACGTTTAATGGCGTCTGGCCCGAGGGCAGGTCTAGCCGAGATCCGGCTGCCGCCCCGCCAGCCCGGCTCCTCCATCATGCCCGGCAAAGTAAATCCGGTGATGCCTGAGCTGATGAACCAGATCGCATTTCAGGTGATCGGCAACGATAATACCATCTGCCTTGCATCAGAGGCGGGTCAGCTTGAGTTAAACGTGATGGAGCCCGTGCTTGTCTTTAATTTGCTGCAGTCGATTAAAATCATGAACAACGGATTTCGCGTATTTACCGATTACTGCATCACCGGGATTGAAGCGAATGAGATCAGGCTGAAGGAATTCGTTGAAAAAAGCGTAGGGACCATTACGGCTGTCAATCCGCACCTTGGCTATGAAGCCGCCGCACGAATTGCGAAAGAAGCGATCGCCACAGGACGATCAGTGCGCGAGCTGTGTTTGCTCCATGATGTTTTAACAGAGGAAGAATTGGATCTCATTCTGGATCCTTATGAAATGACGCATCCGGGCATCGCAGGCGCTTCGCTTCTCGAGGAATAGCCATCCGTCTTTCTCAATATGCTTTCAAGCGTTTATAGACGCCCGAGACGGGCTAAACATTTAATATAAATCAATTGAAAGAGGGTGGAAAGACAATGTTAGGATTTCTCGTTTCTTTAATCGTAGCCATTGTCATCGGATTAATCGGAGGTGCAATCGGAGGCCACGGTGCACCGGGCTCCATGGTCATCGGCTTTATCGGAGCTTGGATCGGCCACGGGCTGTTTGGTACGTGGGGGCCTGATATTGCGGGATTCGCCATCTTTCCGGCGATTATCGGAGCCGCAATTCTCGTCTTCATTTTAAACCTGATCTTCCGCGGAAGAATGGGTTCTCAAGCATAACTTCCAGCCAGCATCGCCCGAAAGCGGTGCTGGTTTTTTTGTTTGGCCGAAACCATTCTCGCATATACTATAGCATCTTATGGTTGACAATTGATCATTGCGGGCATATGATGATGATATAAATTTGCACTAAGGAAACTTTTATGTACAAGGAAAAACAACTGAGAATATAGGTGAATAAAATGGTCAGTCACGATTTGTCCAAACACTCGCAAATATCAAAAGAAGCCCAAGATGCACTGGATGGAAAAAGCAAAGGCTTCAAAAGGCTGCTCCCTTTTTTGGGTCCGGCGTTTATCGCGGCTATAGCCTATATTGATCCAGGCAATTTCGCCACAAATATCGCGGCTGGTTCGAAATACGGCTACTTGCTTTTATGGGTAATCCTTTTTTCAAATATTATGGCTTTGCTGATTCAGTCATTGTCAGCCAAACTGGGAATTGCAACGGGTAAAAACCTGCCCGAAGTCGCCCGGGAAGAATTCCCCAAACCGGTCTCCATCGGCTTGTGGATTCAGGGAGAGCTTGTCGTGATCGCGACGGACTTGGCCGAATTTATCGGAGCTGCTCTCGGGCTCTACTTGCTGTTCGGCATACCGATGCTTGAAGCATCGATTATTGCTGCCGCCGGATCTTTCGCCATTTTGGAACTGCAAAGGCGCGGCGTCAGACCGCTTGAAGCGGCGATAACAGGAATGCTTTTCATCGTCGTGATCGCATTTGCCTTTCAAACGTTTTTTGCAAAACCTGATATCGGATCGGTTTTGGAGGGCATGTTTGTCCCCCGCTTCGATGGTGCTGACAGCATCCTGCTGGCGGCGGGAATCTTGGGAGCGACGGTGATGCCGCATGCCATCTATCTTCATTCCGCTCTCACACAGCGAAGAGTGGTCGGAAAAACGGAAGCGGAAAAGAAAAAGATATTCCGCTTTGAGTTCATCGACATTTTGATCGCCATGCTGATTGCCGGAGCAATCAATGCGAGCATGCTGATCGTAGCCGCTGCACTGTTTTATAAGAACGGCATTTTCGTCGAAGACCTTGATGTGGCCTTCAGCCACTTCAGCAGCATGGTCAGTCCGCTTTCCGCCGTATTGTTCGGCGTCGGCCTGTTAACAGCCGGTTTATCAAGTTCGTCTGTCGGAACGCTTTCAGGAGATATTATCATGCAGGGCTTCATTAATTTCAGGATTCCGCTTTATTTAAGACGGTTCATTACGATTTTGCCGCCGATCGCTATTATTGCTTCAGGGGTGAATCCGACAACCGCTCTTGTCTTGAGCCAGGTCGTCCTGTCATTCGGCATCGCCTTTGCCCTTATCCCGCTTATCTTATTTACGAGCAATAAACGCATTATGGGGAGCCTGAAAAATGCAAAGTGGATAACAGCCGTCTCATGGCTGATCGCTGCCTTAATCGTCGCCCTCAATATTTTCCTGATTTACGATACATTTTCTGGTTAAAAGTCGGCCTCGGTCGGCTTTTTTATATTATACTGAGAAAAAGGGGGATTCTGGATGTTTAAATTAATGGTACGTGATGATCTGTATTTAAAAATGCTCGAACCAAAAGATGCCAGGGCCGTTTATATGCAGATCCAACAGTCTAAAGATGTGTTGCGGAAATGGCTGTTTTGGGTGGACGGCACAAAGCAGCTGGAAGATACCGAAGCTTTTATCGAAGAAAGCATGAAACAGGCCGCTGCAAACAACGGGTTTCAAGCGGGAATATGGCATCAAGGCCAATTTGCCGGAATCATCGGACTCCATTACATTAACTGGATCAACCGCACGACTTCGATCGGCTATTGGCTCGGGGAGCCTTTTCAAGGAAAAGGAATGATGACGGATGCCTGCCGGGCGCTGATCGATACGCTTTTCAGCGAATACGATTTAAACCGGATTGAAATCAGGGCCGCTGTTCAAAACGTAAAAAGCCAGGCCATTCCGGAAAGGCTCGGCTTCACGAAAGAAGGCTGCCTCAGACAATGCGAGTGGCTCCACGACCACTTCGCCGACCATTTCGTATACGGGCTTCTGAAAGAGGAATATGAGGCCCGCAGCAAATGAGTCCGGGATTTGTCACACGCATTTTACGCCGCAATCTGGTATGATAGATTAAAAAATATGGAGTTTTGAACATGAAAGTATTTATACTGTTTTATCTATGGATTGTCCCGCTCGTCATCGGGCTGATATTTTTCCGGGTTACCCAGCGGACAAGTTTTAAAAAAAGGTTTTATCCAGGCTACATCATGATCGTTCTTGCTGCGGCTGTATTTGCCGTCTGCTACTTGATCGGACAGCCTTACCTCGGGAATTTCTTCGGCGGTACGATGCTGTTCGGCACCCTGCTGCCGTTTATGGCTGCCGCAATGAAGAAAAAGAAATAACGAATCTCAAAAACCCCGGCATGTTTTTGGAGAGACCCAAATAAATGAGACAAGGAAAAAACACCCCCTGAATCGTATTAATACAATATGATTCTTAGGAGGGTGTTTTTCTATGGGCACAAGAGTACATTACGCAGAAGAAGTAAAATGGGAAGTAATTAAAATGAAACAAGCTGGAATGACAAACAAAGAAATAATGGAACAACTGGGGATAAAAAATAAGACTCAAATTAAAACATGGATGCGATGGTACAAAACAGGCCAAACCTATCGATTTTCGCAACAAGTTGGAAAACAATATTCCTACGGTAAAGAATCGGAGGAAATGAGTGAGCTAGAAGAATTAAAACTAAAGAATAAACAGCTAGAGGCTCAATTGGCAATTATAAAAAAGTACCAGGAGATCGAAAGGAGTTGGAGCCACGAGTCATTGTCCAAGTTGTAGAAGAACTCTCAGCCACTTTTAAAATAATTGATATTCTTGGAGTATTAGGCATACCTAAGTCAACATATTACCGTTGGAAAAAGAAGTATAAAAAAGTTGAGCTAACTTCATTAGAAGAGCTAGTAATCAAGCTGTGTAAGAAAAACTTCTATCACTATGGTCATCGTAAAATTAAATCCATCTTAAACAGAAAGTATGGGATAAATGTAAACCGCAAAACTGTACAAAAAATTATGCAAAAGTTTGAGATTCAGTGTCAAGTTAAGAAGAAGCGACAAAAGTACATTTGTGGTGAGAGTAATATTATTGTGCCGAACACTCTCAATCGTAATTTTAAAGCAAGCCGATTAAATGAAAAATGGGTAACCGACATTACCTACTTACCTTATGGCTCGACTATGTTATATTTATCAACGATTATGGACTTATATAACAACGAAATAGTGGCTTACAAAATAGGTACGAGCCAAGATATTAACCTAGTATTAGACACATTGAGGGAAGCTGTAGAATTACGTAAACCAGTAGGGTTACTTCTTCATAGCGACCAGGGATCTGTCTATACTTCACATGCATATCAGAATTTGGCCAAAGAAAAAGGCATTACCACAAGCATGTCTCGAAAAGGAAACTGCCATGATAATGCCGTCATTGAATCCTTTCACTCCTCGCTAAAGTCGGAAGGATTTAACGCTCAAAGTAGAGCATCTATATCCAATTCTAAAGTAGTACAAATTGTAAATCAATACATGTATCGATATAATCATGTACGAATTCAGGCAAAATTAAACTACCTGTCCCCACTGGAATACAGGGGACAGGCAGCATAGGTGTTTTTTCTAAGTCTCATTTTAACGGGTCAGTTCATTTTGGAGAGCCGGGGTTTTTGATCGCTTATTTTCTCTGTTTGCACCAAAACCCGCTGATTCACAAATCGGTTTTCCAAACAGATCAAGAAAAGTCCAGGCTTTATTTGTTCACTAGATCAACATCAATCACTTGATAGAAAGCGTTTTCAGTATCAGCCACATCCCAAACGGCAAGTATGACATGATACCCGAGGCGGTCTTCAGGAATATAAATGTGGTGAGATAAATTGCGAGATGCAGGGGAACCGTCATGCGGAACGGCGCCAATCAGTTCAAAGTCTGCGCGCTTAAGCGGTTTGTCAGGATCCCAGCCTTTTTTGGTGATATAGTAGTGCCATTGGCTCGTATTGTGGGGGGCGGTATATGTCCAGGTAAAGGTGTGTTCTCCGCCGGTCATGATATGTTTAAACCAGCGATTTTCCGACTGCTGATCAAGAATTCCGCCGAACAGCCCGCCTGCGGATGCAATTTGTCCATCTGCCGGGCCGCTATGCGGAAACCCTTTTTTCGCTTCCAGGCTTTGCGGCTCATACATCACGCTTCCACAATTCAGATTGAGAAATCCGAAAGCCTCACTGCACAGAGCCGCTCTGCTCCCCGGTTTTTCGATAAAACCATGAGCGAAGGCCTGCTGAGGAACGATGGACATCCACAGCAATCCGGCTGCTAATATGAAAACGGTGCTGAAGGTGGTTTTTGGCAAACGATACACGTTACAATCCCCTCTCTTTTCACAGTGTTGAGACGGGTTTTGATGCAAAAAGAAAACATACGCGGCCATTCCAATATTACCCATTCAATTTTAACATCTGACCGTTATAAAGCCAAGGGACGATCTCCCTTGGCATCATACTAAAAAATCCTTTTTAAACTTTTTTTCAGCGGCGGCAAGTCGAGCTCTTTTTTCTCAACTAGTTTTTTGATCATATATTTGCTGTAGTTTACAGCTTGTGTATAGGATATTTTTCCCGGAAGAGGCGGTTCGTCTTCAATTGCCACATCGATAATCGACGGCTTTTGTGAATGAAAGGCGCTTTTCAAAGCAGGAATAAGCTCTTCGTGCTTTGTCACGCTGAAGCCCTTCCCGCCGCAGGCTTCGGCAAACTTGGCATAATCGACGTTTTCGAGCGCCGTCGCATAATTAACATGCCCTTTTTCCTGCTGTTCATATTGAATCATTCCCAAGTTCTGATTATTTAAAATCACAACAACAATGGGCAGTTCGTATTTGACAGCAGTCGGAAAATCGTGCATAGACATGCTGAAACCGCCGTCTCCGCACACGGCTACAACCTGGCGTTCCGGATGGGAAAGCTTTGCAGAAATCGCGCCTGGAAGACCGCATCCCATCGTGCCAAGCCAGCTTGATATCAAAAAATCCTGATTGGTCATATTAAAATGGCGCGCCGTCCAAACCGTCACATTTCCGACGTCAACGGACAGAACCGCATCATCTGCGACCGCGTCCTCAAGTCTTGCAATCACCTGCTGAGGCTTCAGCGGCTCTGTCGCTACCTGTTCGTCTTTTTCAACTTCATAACGCCACTTCCTCATATGTTGTATACAGCTTTCCAAAAATGCGCGGTTCGATTTCCGTTCAATTGTTTTCGTCAGTTCAAAAAGCCCTTTTTTCGCATCGCAGACAAGGCCGGCGGTGACAGGATACCGTTTGCCGATTTTCGCCGGATTGTTGTCAAGCTGAATAGCCGGGGCATCTTCCGGCAGATAATCGCGGTACGGAAATGAAGTCCCCAGCATGATCAACAGATCGCTTTCCTCCATCGCTTCATATGCAGGCTTTGTGCCGATGTGTCCGAGGTTCCCGAGCATATGCGGGTGCCGATCAGGTACGACCCCTTTCGCTGGGAGTGTGACAATGATCGGAGCGGCCGCTTTATCTGCAAACTCGAGCAGCTCGTCTCTCGCCGATTTCATTCCCCGTCCCGCTAAAATCACCGGTTTTTTTGCCTGGTTAATCAATTGTGCACACTGCATCAGCTGGCTTTTCTTCGGTTCAAGATCGCCTTCGATATAAAGCGCAGACGTATAAACCGGCTTCCGCTTAATCTTTTCTGCAAACAGATCATCGGATACGCTCAGAACGGCGGCCCCTTTTTGGCTGTATGCGGTACGGATCGCCTGATTCAAAAGATCTGGCAGGGCTTCAGCCGAATGCACCTGCTGATTAAAGAGAGCCACATCCTCAAACATTCGTTCAAGACCGATCTCCTGAAAATAATCTCTCCCGATTTCATCCGAAGACACCTGTCCTGTAATCGCAAGCACAGGCGCCCCGTCAGCTTTCGCATCATACAAGCCGTTCAGCAGATGAACGGCGCCCGGGCCCGCTATCGAAAGGCAGACGCCGATTTTGCCTGTCAGCTTTGCATCGGCTGCGGCAGCGAGAGCAGCGGTTTCTTCATGACGCACTTGAATGAAGCGGAGGCTGTTTTCTTCATGCCGCAATTCATCGATAAATTCGTTGACGCTGTCGCCCGGCATGCCGTAAACATGATCAATGTTCCATTCCTTCAGCAGTTCTGCAGCTATTTTTCCTGCGGTTTTGTTTGCCATATCACGTCCTCCTTTGTTTTTTCCATACCTCCTTCCATTTCTGCTGAAACGTTTTGCAGCGTACCCGCCAAAAAAACAGCCTGCAGAGGCATGGCTCTGCAGGTTTTTTACTTTTTAAAATGGTATGGAAGCGTGGCAACAACTATGTCTTTTTTCCACAGGAGCCTCAGCCGCAGCAAAAGCGCGGACTGATTGTGAAGAATGTTGTGCCAGCTTTTTTTCGGAATGAACTGGGGTACGAGAACCATCACAGAGTAGTTGTAGCTCGCCGCTTTGGCTTCAACTGTTTCCAGAAACTTTTCCAATGGGTGGATCAAGCTTCGGTATGAGGAATAAAGCGTTACAAGCCTGACCCCGTTTTGAAGAGCCTCCCATTTCTTCTCAATCTTTTTCTCTTCTTCTTTGTCAAATGATACATGAACCGCAATCACTTGATCTGACAAGGTTTTTGCGTATTGGACCGACTTTTCGACGACGCTTGTCACACCCGCGACAGGTACAATGACGATATTTCCTTTGATCGGCTCCAAAGGCTTGCCTGTTATTCTCAGCTGCTCGCTCACCGCTGTATAGTGCTTTTTCACCACATAAAAGGCCCAAATGACAATCGGCATGAAGATGACAATCGGCCAAACAAGCGCAAACTTTGTAATGAATAAAATCAGCAGCACGACAGCGGAGATGGCGGCTCCTGCTGCATTAATGATCATTTTTGCAATCCAGCCGTCCGGCTTTTCCCTCATCCATTTCAAGCACATCCCCGTCTGCGAAAGGGTAAACGGTATAAACACGCCGACCGCATATAAAGGAATGAGATGCTCCGTCTGTCCGTTAAACAGCACAATCAGCACAATCGATGCAATACCGAGAAAGATGATCCCGTTTGAATACCCTAAGCGGTCTCCTCTGACCGTAAACATTCTCGGCATATATTTATCCCGGGCCAAATTAAACGCAAGCTGCGGGAAGGCCGAGAACCCGGTATTTGCCGCCAGCACTAAAATCATTGAAGTCGTGCCCTGAATGAAAAAGTAAAGGAAAGACCGCCCGAATGTTTCCGATGCAATCTGCGAAACAACCGTCTCTTCGCTTTTCGGCGTGATGCCGTAACCGAAAGCAAGCATTGTAATCCCCGAAAACAGGACAGCCAGCAATATCCCCATCATCGCAAGGGTATTTGCGGCATTTTTTGGCGCGGGATCTTTAAAAGCAGGTATCGCATTGGAAATCGCCTCTACGCCGGTTAATGCCGAACAGCCTGAAGAAAAAGCTTTAAGCAGGAGAAACAGGGACAGCCCGGCAACAGGCGTGCCGACTGCAGCATGCTCCGCCGGCTCGATTTGCCCGGTAAGCAGCTTGTAGCTGCCTGCCGCGATCAGAATCAAGAGAGCGGCCACAAATAAATACACAGGGTATGCCAATATTGAAGCCGATTCTGTCAGCCCTCGTAAATTTAAAACCATAATCAAAAGCACCAGCACAATCGCTATCAGAAGATGATACGGATGCAACATAGGAACTGCCGATGTAATGGCGTCGGTTCCCGCGGAAACGCTGACGGCTACTGTCAAAATATAATCGACAAGAAGAGACCCTCCTGCGACCAGCCCCGGGTTCACTCCAAGGTTTTCCCTTGATACAACATAAGCTCCTCCTCCGTGCGGATAAGAAAAAATGATCTGCCGGTATGAAAGAATTAATGCCGTCAATAAAATCATGACGCCTGCGGCAATCGGCAGAGAATACCATAATGCGGCGGAACTGACAGCCGCCAAAACGATCAGAATCTGCTCTGTTCCGTAAGCGACGGAAGACAGGGCGTCAGAGGAAAGCAAAGCCAATGCTTTTGTTTTTGTAATCTTTTGTTCTCTAAGCTCTTTTGATTTCAATGGCTTCCCGATTAAAAACCGCTTTATTGCACTATACATCATTGTCTTCTCCTTCTTTGCTGTTTTTTCAGTATTTTTTCGCACAAAAAAGCGCAGAGGCAAAAGCCCCTGCGGAATCGGATTTTTATTCCCAGGTTATCTCCCTCTCTCTTAACGCTTACGAGGTTAGCTGACGGATTCGGGCTCACGAGAGTTTGCCCTACCTTTAAAAGGATTCACCCCGGAGGCTGTACGCCTCTAAATGGTTCCCCCGCTCTTTTTTAGATTAAGCGATTTTGGATTATTATAGAGAGATCATACTCCCGTTTACGAGCATTGTAAATACTTTTTTAATATAAAAAAAACCGGCGGTAGACAGGCTTTCTGACCTATTGATTGTACATCAATTCTTTTCTTAAACCCGACAGAGCAAAAGAGAAAATCGAGATATCATGCTTCGTTTTCCGGCTGTGCTCAACTTCGCTAAAATTCCCCTGCCACAAAAGTGCGGGGCGATTTTCCAAAGGCGGAGTCGGTCTTTATACAAGAGCGGCTGACAAGGATTTCAACATTGATCGGCATCCAGAATATCCTCATGTTTCAATCCGATTTTCCTGGGCGCGGCTACATGAATTTCCCGGTTTTTTCCGCGCAGTGAATCTCCTTCTATCATCGCGTCATAACAGCAGCTTTTTGTGATATTTGGACAAATTAAAACAGCCTGCCGTCCCCGGCAGGCTTCCCGTTTTATTGATCAAGCTTCAGCTTCTTCAGCTGTTCGGCGAGCGCATTGTTGATCGGCTCATCCTTGTTTTGCTTTTTCATGTAAGAGTGTACATCGCGTTTTGACGCTTTTGAATTTTTGTCTTTGGCTCTGCGCTTTTCGAAAACGGAGAGCTTTTCGCGGTGGCCGCAGACACAGGCAAAGGTTTGGCCTTCCCCGTGGCCGCGCAGCTCCATGCGCTTATGGCAAACCGGGCAGCGGGCGTTCGTCTGTTTGGCGACCGTTTTCCGATGGCCGCACTCCCTGTCCTGGCAGACGAGCATTGTGCCGCGTTTGCCGTTTACTTTCAGCATCAGTTTTCCGCAGTCAGGGCAATGTGTTCCTGTGATATTGTCGTGCTTAAACTTTTGATTGCTGCTTTTGATTTCTCTGATCGTCTGCTTTGCGTACTCCTTCATTTCTTTAATGAAGGCTGAAGATTTCAGCTTTCCTTTCGCAATGCCTGACAGCTTCTGCTCCCATTCGGCGGTGAGGGCCGGAGATTTTAAATCTGACGGAACAAGCTCAAGGAGCTGTTTTCCTTTTGAAGTAATGTAAATATCTTTTCCTTTTTTCTCAATCAGGAACGTGTTGAACAGCTTTTCGATAATATCGGCGCGTGTCGCGACCGTCCCAAGTCCGCCCGTCTCTCCGAGGGTTTTCACAAGGTTTTTTTCTTCTCCCTGCATAAATGCGGCTGGATTCTCCATCGCAGACAGCAATGTTCCTTCATTAAACCGCGCCGGCGGTTTTGTTTCACCCTTCGTCTCTGTCAAAGACCGGACGGAAAGCGTGTCGCCTTTTGCGAGTTTTGGAAGGGTTTGATCCTTTTCTTCCTCGTCATCATCTTCGTCTGCGAAATCGTACACCGCTTTCCAGCCTTGCGACTGAACTGTTTTCCCTTTTGCCGTAAAGGTTTCTCCGCCGATTTCGGCAAACACTTTTGTTTCTTCATATTCAAACGGCGGCATTAAAACAGCGAGGAAGCGCTTCGCGATCAAATCGTAAAGCTTTCTTTCCTTTTCGCTTAACGCGCCGAGCGCAAGCGGCTCTTCCGTCGGAATAATCGCGTGGTGATCGGATACTTTCGCATCGTTGACAAAGCTTTTATTGGCTTTAACCCCCCGCTTCAGGATCCGGGCCACATGCTGGGCATAAGGCTTCACCTGCATGCCTTCCAAACGGTCTTTCAGCGTCGGGACGATGTCATTGGAAAGAAACCTTGAGTCCGTCCGCGGATAGGTGACGAGCTTGTGCTGCTCATAGAGCTTCTGCAAAACGGACAGCGTTTCTTTTGCGGAAAAGCCGAAGCGTTTATGGGCGTCCCTCTGCAGCTCAGTCAGATCATAAAGTCCGGGAGCAAAGCTTTTTTTCGCCGTTTTTTTCAAGTCGACGATGACGGCCGGTTTGCCTTGCAGCGCTCCTGCAAGCTGCGACGTCACAGATGCGTTGAACGTGCGTGTCTGTGACGTCTTTTTGTCCTGCCATGTCAGCGTCATGCCGTCGACCGCTGCGCGCAAGCCGAAATAAGGGACGGGTTTAAAGTTCTTAATATCTTCCTCTCTTTTGGCGATCATTGCCAGCGTCGGCGTCTGTACGCGCCCGCAGGAAAGCTGGGCGTTGAATTTCGTTGTCAGCGCCCTCGTCGCGTTGATGCCGACGATCCAATCGGCTTCAGCTCGAGCCACAGCTGAATGGTAAAGGTTTTCAAAGTCTTTGCCGTTCTTTAAGTTTTTAAATCCGTCTTTGATCGCTTTGTCAGTAACAGATGAAATCCACAGACGCTTCAATGGCTTCGTGACCTTTGCTTTTTCGATGATCCAGCGGGCGACGAGCTCGCCTTCCCGGCCGGCATCGGTTGCAATGACGATGTCTTTGACATCTTTTCTGATCAGCTGCGATTTTACCGCCTGAAACTGTTTTCCGGTCTTTTTGATCACGACGAGCTTTAAAGGCTCAGGGATGATCGGCAGGTCTTCAAGCCGCCAAGACTGGTATTCCTTTCCGTATCCTTCAGGGTCCGCCAATGTGACCAGATGGCCGAGCGCCCATGTCACGATATAGCGGTCGCCTTCAAGATATCCGTTTCCTTTTTTATGACACTTCAGCACGCGGGCCAAGTCACGGCCGACTGAAGGTTTTTCTGCTAAAACAACTGTTTTAGACACGTCCATCATCACATCACTTTCTTGTTCATGCATCCTTATATTATAACAGATGATACAGATGCATCTCTAATGTTCACGATTCCTTTGTTTCAATTTCCGAAAAAATCACGTGTGTCACGGTTTGGGCATATGGAGACGTTTCATTGATAAACGCTTCGATCTTCGCCAGGCTCTCTGCATTGATTTTCAGCATATAGCAGGCAGCTCCCGCGATCCGGTAGCAGAATTCAATGTTCGGGAGGCGTTCGATATACGCTTTAAACCTCTCGTATTCCCCGTTTTTCACCGTTGCTTCAATGATGCAGGAAACGGGAAGACCGACCTTTTGGTAATCGATGTCCAGCGTATATTTTTTTATGACGCCGAACGATTCGAGCCGCCTGACTCTTTCGGTCACAGACGGTGCCGAAAGGCTGATCTTCCTGCCCAGCTCCCGCATCGATAAACGGCTGTCTTTCTTTAATTCGGCTATGATTTTAAAATCGAGATCATCAATTTTCATATGTAACTTTATTCCCTCCATTCTATTTCATTATTTTAATATTTTCACGAAAATTCTTTCGTTCGAAATTCATATTTCTCTTCTGCTTATATATGATTATGAAGAGGTGATCATCATATGACAAGAATCAATTTTTCAGACAGAGGAGAGACGCCGTTTCAGCGGCTGCTCGGACACTCTGAAAGCCTGATGTCAAGCTGGACGGCTTTAGCTGAGGAGCTGTCAGGAGATGGCTTTTTATCAAAGGAACTGAAGGAGCAGGTGCGCCGTGTGCTGGCTCAGGGAAACGGGTGTGAATATTGCAAGGCCAAGGGGAAGCCCGAGATTCCGAATCAGCAGAAAACGAGCTTTGCGATGGGGTTTGCAGAGGTCTTTTTGGCGCAGAGGGAGCGCGTGTCAGACAGGCAGTTTGATGTTTTAAAAGAAGTGTTTTCAGAAGAAGAAATAACGGAATTGACCGCATTTATTTGTTTTACGACTGCCCAGCAATACTTCGGCGCTTTAATGAAGCTTCCGGCAGACGCATAAATCAATCGGAGAAAAACCTGTCATATTTGTCCCCTTTTGGTTTATAGTATAAAGGTAGACTATCACTCCACAGGAGGTATACTATGCTGCAAACGCCGATTGGCCGCCTTCGGTTGATGGGTTTTATTGAAGGCATGTCGCTTTTAATCCTGCTGTTCATCGCCATGCCGCTTAAATATTGGGCGGATTACCCGATGGCCGTTACGATTGTCGGATCGGTTCACGGCGGATTGTTTATTTTGTATTTGTTTGTTCTGTTGTATGCAACTTTTGTGCTGAGGTGGTCTGTGAAATGGCCGGCTGCCGGTCTTGTGGCCGCATTTGTTCCATTCGGCAATTTCCTTTATGACCGGGGACTAAAAAAATATGATCAGTAAAATCCGCCGGGTTTCCCGGCGGATTTTTTGATCACTCATTTAAAAAGCGTTTCAGCTCTTCCTTGTTTTGTTCAAGGTCTAAATCAAGGACTGCCCCGTATTTTGGATCGTCTTTGTTCGTAAATGATCCGTCAACCGGCAGCCTGAAGCTTTTGGTTTCTTTTACGCTTCCAAGCAAAAAGTCTTTGCCGACGGAGAGTATGACGCCGTTCGGAATGTTTGTTTCAATATACGGATCGACGAGCCCCCACAGCTTCGGAAGCTGTGCGATATTTCCGATGCTCACCGCTTCTTTTTGAAGCTTTGAAAAGACTTCCTGCTGCCTTCTGACCCGTCCAAAATCGCTTTCTCTGTCATGCCTGAACCGGACATAGCCCAGCAGCCTTTCACCGTGAAGAACTTGTTTTCCCGGCTGCAGTGTCATGCCGATTCCGTATGACATTTTTTTCGGAACATCGACTTCGATGCCGTCAGGCGCCACCGCATCAACGATTTTGGCAAAACCTTTAAAATCGATGACAGCGTAATAGTTAATGTCCAAATCAAAGGATTCTTTTAATGTTTTTCTGACGAGTTCCGGGCCTCCGTATGCATAAGCCGCATTGACTTTTTGCTTGTCATATCCCGGAATGTCGACATAGCTGTCCCTCATAATCGAAATCAATTTAGGCTGTTTCTGCTTTTTATTATAGTGGATGACCATCATGGAGTCAGACCTTGAATGGTCTTCCCCTCTTGAATCGATCCCAAGAACGAGGATGTTCACTTCATCAAGATCAGAGCCTTCCCCGTTAAATTCAAACTGTCCGTCTTCTTTAAAATCTCCGTCAGATTCAGATAAGCCTTTTTTGTATTCAAAGTAGGTATAACCCGCTGCTGCTATGATAACCAGCAAAGTTAATGTAAACAGGCGCTTTATGATTTTTCGCCTTTTTCTTTTCGGTTTTCTTACTCTTACTCTAACCCTCTCCACTTTTATCACCGCCACACATAAGACTATCACAGGATGAAACAGCGGGCAATTAATAAAAGAAAGATCAAGCTGTCTAACCCTGTCGAAAAAGATAATATTTTGTTTTCATTTGTTTCATAATGTAATGAAAATGATCGAATTTTGATCTTTTCGTCAAAAATCGACTACATCCACTTCGTCATCCATGCGATATAGTAAGAAGCGGGAATAAATAGTACTTGGGCAAAAATCGTCCCGGCCACCCTCGATGCTGCCATTGTGATCGAAGCCCATTTCAAATACGTATAGCTCCGCTTCCCTTTTGCTACGTCATCTGCAAGTACCGACACCTTTGGATCGACAAACAGCGCGAGCAGCATCGTCGCAACCCCGTTGACAAGGCCGGAGGCCATCACCGCGGTCGTATGCCTTTCGGGCACAAGGACGCCCGCATAAAGAGCGGCAAGAACGCCGATTGTATAAATCGCCGTAATGACCATGTTCAAGACAAACAGCCGTTTCGGTATATAGCGGAACCGAAAGTCTTTCACATATTCCAGGCTCGGTCTTTTTGCATAATGCTTTGCATGCTTGAAGCTATTTTTTGAAAACGCCTTGCGAAACACTTGCAAAACGGAGCCATTTTCTCCTGCCAAATGAACAATCGCTCTCGAAAATACGGCGACGAATGTCGGCAGAAGCAGCATTCCGAAAATTGTGCCGACGGTTGAACCAAAGATCAAAAACCGAAATTGGCTACCGACGAGGGAAAGCGCATCCGCCCCCGCGACATCAACAAGCTTTCCCGTCACAGGCTGCTGAACCATGTTTGACATTCTCGAGACGATGACCATCACATTAAATAATGACAGAGCCGATGCGATAAATCCGACTCTCGCGCCTGACAGCCGGGCAGCGTAAGCGAGCGTTTCGATGGAATGGATCAACAACAGAAAACAAAAAATCAATAGCACCTTGGATGTTAAAAAGTCCATTTACCTTCCTCCAGTCTATAGGTAAGACTGTTTTTAAAACGGAAACGTTTCGGCAAATCAAAAACCGCTCCGGCAAAAGCCGAAGCGGTCTCAATTATCATATTTATTCGAGCAAATAAATTATTATCCGCTGCCAAAGGCGGTCATTTGAATTTCGTAAAAGATCAGCATCTATCGTTCCGAGCGAAAGTAAACACCATGGAATTTCTGATACAAGACAACGAAAGCCCTACCTCTCATTCGTCCTTGCGGCTCCGAAGCCGCGCCAGTGTGAATTGTGAAACAAAAAGTCTTTTTTCCCTCTATCCTGTTAGGGGCGGGTCAGAGGAAGAAATTAGCATCTTCTAAGAAAGAAAAAAGAAGTTTACTTTCCATTTATTTGCTCTTTTGCGTGTTCCTGTTTTTTATTATACTACAGTTCGCCCTTTATGACAAACTGATTGAGCACAGTGCTACATGTCAAGCGTGACCGGGGTGCTTTCGCCTTCATTCATCAGTCTGATTTCCGAAGGCTCAATCTCAAGCACGGTCAAGTTCGGATCGTCCTTTCCGTCAAACCATTGCTCAAGCCTTTCATCCCAAATTTTGTCCTTTAAATCCTTTGAATGGTTGAGCTTTGCCGTACCTGTAATTTCAAGGTATGCATCGCCTAATCCTTCGCCGTTATAACCCAACAGCACGTGGACGTTCGGATTGTTATCAATCTCTTCCGCCTTGTGCGTCTCATCGCTTGTCGGTGTATAAAGCGTCAGCCCGTCATGGAAAAAGGTCATGTAGCGGGAATGAGGCTTGCCGCTTTCAACCGTTGCAAGCGAACCGATTTTATGATGATCGAGAATATCAAGCACCTTGTTCTTCAATTGCTGCTGATCCATTTTGAGGTTCCCTCCTTTGTATCGTCTCCACTGTTACTTTTCCACAATGTCTTGTATATTAAACAATTGAATGGAGGTTTTTGACGTGAATATTTTCATATCGTTTGATGCCGAGGCTGATATGGGCTACATTGCTTTAACGGAAAGGCGGGCCGGATCGGTATCAGCAACAGATGATATCGGCGACACGGCTTTGTCTGCAGACTTTGACCGCCATCAGCGGATCATCGGTGTCGAATTTCCGGGGGACGAGGCTCCGGAAATCGCGCGGCTTGGAACGCTGACCGGCAGAAAATATAAACTTGAACCGGCTTACCTAAACGGGACGCACGTTCGGCGGTTTCGACCGACGGCACAGGAAGCGGTCAAAACACTTTGTGTGAACGGTGTTCAATTTTATTTTGCCGATCATGACGGACGGCACTTCATCGGCTTTGATGTGATGGAGCGAGCGAAAAAAAGCGAATGAGATGGACTCCCATTCGCTAAATTCTCGGATCTGTGAACACATCGTGATCATCGGTGCTTGTTGAAGAAAACTCCGTGACCACCGCACCTTCACTCCCCGCTTTGAACCAATGCTTCGTGTCCGGCGGAATCGTAAACTGTTCGCCGGGCGTGAGCTGAATTTCGTGCCAAACGGTGAAATGTTCAATATCCTCGTCCGGCGGCATAACGGCCGGGGCTTCCGTTTTTTCTCCTTCTACATACAAATACACTTTTCCGTATCTGCACCTGAATGTCTCTTCCTTCCCTTTCTGCTTGTCTACAGGAGGATGCCGGTGTTCGGGGCATGTTTGTTCAGGGAATAATACGAGCTCTTTGGCGCAGTAGCGGTCTGTGTTGACATAGACGAACAGCTGAAGCCCCAGCTTATCCAGCTTATTTAATCCGTAGTCCATGATTTGGATGTTTTCTTTATCATCGTCGTTCAGCACAATGCCCGCTTTCTCGTAGTATTCAATTACATCTTCCTTTGTCACCTTCACACGAGCTTCCCCCTTTTATGTCGTGATAAAGTCTCCGCCGTTGACGTGGAGGGTCTGCCCTGTCATATACGAAGAATCGTCAGATGCTAAAAGCACATAGCAGCCCACATGGTCGACCGGCTGACCTGGACGGCCCATCGGTGTATCTGTACCGAACTTCGCCACTTCCTCCCCTGAAAACGTTGACGGGATCAGCGGCGTCCAAATCGGTCCCGGTGCAACGGCATTGACACGGATGCCGTCTTTGACGAGCGCCTGTGACATCGACCGTGTAAACGCATTGATCGCCCCTTTTGTTGCCGTGTAGTCAATCAGCTGCGGATTGCCCCGGTAAGGGTTGATCGATGTTGTATTGATGATCGCGCTGCCCGGCTCCAGATAATCAATCGCTTTTTTTGTAAAGTAGAAATAAGAGAAGAAATTTGTTTTAAATGTTTTCTCGAGCTGTTCACTGGAAATCTCTTTAATGCTGTCTTTAGGATGCTGTTCGGCCGCATTATTGACAAGAATATCAAGACGGCCCAGCTCCTTCACCGTCTGCTCAACCGCGTCATTGCAGAAAGCTTCATCCCTGACATCGCCGGGAAGCAGCAGGCATTTGACGCCCTCTTTTTCAACGCGCGCTTTCGTCTCCTGAGCGTCTTCGTGTTCATTCAAGTAGACGATCGAGATGTCCGCGCCTTCTTTAGCATAGGCAACGGCAACAGCTCTGCCGATTCCGCTGTCGCCTCCTGTGATCAGCGCGACCTTTCCTTTCAGTTTATCCGTTCCTTTGTAATTTTCATCCTCATAGATCGGACGCGGATTCATGACGCTTTCGATGCCGGGCTGGCGGTCTTGCGTCTGCGCCGGCTGCCCGTTTGTCTGCTGATTGCGCAAATCCATTTGTGATTCCTCCCTTTAGCTGATGTTACTAGACTTTTAACCGGAGAAATTTTTGTTTAAACATGACCATGTGCGATAAAAATGAAGAAAGCCCCGGGTTAACCCGGGGCTCTCACCACTCTTTATCCTGTATAAACCGGTGAAACAGCACGTTCAGCATGCCGTACAGCTGCTCGCGGTCTCCGGTCTGGTATGCTTTTATGCTCTCATCACTTTCTATCATCGAAGAGCTGATGAAGCTCAGAATCTCGGAACCTTCCGGAGACAGATCGGCCGGCGCCAGCATGATGAGCATCCGCATCATCTTCATGGCGCTTCCGTCCATCCCTTTGATCTCGAACGGTTTGGACAGATCATAAGCTTTAAAGAGGGGAACCGCGGCCGCTTCACTTTTTAAATGAAACAGCGCGAAGGTTGTTCCGGGAATTCCGAGGCCACCCTGTGCTTCTCTTTTCATCAGTCCATCCGCCATCTGCCCTGCATCCTTAACCAGGCCTTGATCTTCCAGGGTTCCGCAAATCCGTTTGACCGTATGTTCCAGGCTTGATTCAGCTTCCATCGTTTCAACCGTAAAATGGCTCAGTATATGTTGAATGCCGGCCGCGTAATGGCCGATTTTCCGCGCAATCTGAAGCATATCTGGAAACGGCTCCGGTTTTTTGGGCGCCATCCGCTTTTTCCGAAGGATGAGCGGGATTTTTCGGGTGAGCTGGTGTTTGATCTGTTTCACATCTTCCGTGTCAAGGAGCGGACTGACGGTGACGCAGTCAATGTTTTCATATGGGATCGGCACGGTTGAAACGATGATGTCAAAGGCATCAGTGTTTTTCGTCTTCAGTTCCATCAGAGAGGATATCTCAAAGGAAGCGATTTCAGGAAGCTCTTTTTTCAACCGCGAGGCCAGCATCTTTGATGAACCGATTCCGCTCGAACAAATCACGAGCGCGTTGATGTCTACTTTTTGTTTGCTCATCTCAAGCGCCGATCCAAAGTGAAGGACGATAAAAGCAATTTCTTCATCTGGAAACCGGATTTCCGGGAAAAATATTTCGACGCCTTCCTCTATGGCCATATATAGGAGAAAATAATCTTTTTTGACCTGCTCTGTTAACGGATTATGCACCGACATCTTTTCTTTGATCCGGATGATCGCCGGTTCAAGGTGGGCGATTAATCCTTCATAAAGCGAATGATTGCCGGTTAAATTCATGCCCGTTTTTTGCGAGATGAAATCGATCAGCTTTTTCGTTCTGAGCGCAGTATCCAGCTCGATATCTTCCGCTCTGTAGTCGATTTTGAAGCTTTTGTTGGCGCTTCTTAAATGCATCGTAATATACCCCGCCTCAGCTTCGGGTATCTTCACGTGAAACGCATCTTCAAGCGCCTTTGCAAGCGCAAGCGCCAGTTCAAACTCTTTCGTACGCTTCAGATCCGTCAATTCTTCTTCATTCATATTGATCATTTCACCGAGCTGTATCCGCTCGATCGCAAACGTCAAGTGGACGACCAGAGCGATGTATGCACTGTCGGAAAGAGAAAGTCCATACTTTTCTTTCATCTGAAACAGCACTTTTTCCGCTTTCAGCAATTTCCCCCGGCTGACGACACCGAATATTTTCTCCGGCGCTTCGTTCTTGCCTTTAATATTCATTTCGATCGTTTCCAGAAACTGCTGAACATCGAGCTTGTCGGCCATCAAGTTTCCGACGATTTTCCGCTTGGCGTCCTCCGGCCCCCTCAGCTCTATACCGTAGCCTCTTTTTCTGATCAGCGAAAGGCCGAATGGAGCGATCCACTTCTCCAGCTCGTCAAGATCGTTGCTGATCGTTGCCGCCGTCACCTGCAAGTCATGGGCAATTGTATAAAGCTTGATCGGCTCTCCCGTTTCAAGCATCGCGCATAAAATCAAAAGCTTTCGTTCATCGGCACTGTATTCGACATGACTGTCCCGGGACAGATCTTCAAGAAGCCGCTGTTTGTCTCTGTAGGCTCCGACCAGTTTCAAGCCTTTTCCCGGCTGCTTATCAAGCTGAAGCCTGTACTTGTCCAGAACGGATTTAACCGCTTTGAGCTCGCGGTGGACCGTTCTTGTGCTGACTTCTATATAGCCGGCAATTTCATTGACTTTGACATAACGGTTTTGATGCAAAAGGTATTTCATTAGTTTTTGTTCCCTTGCTGTCATATACATAAAACGCCGCCTCCGGTGTTGTCGTTTTTGCGGGGGGGGGGGGGTGAAAGGGGTTCCGGCGGTTGAAACGGTATCCCTATCATAAAACGCTGTCAAAAAATCTTCAATTCAAACTAATTAATTTTTTATTAAAATCTGTGCAAATACTTTTCAAGAAGTGAAGAAACATCAGCTCACAGCTGATGTTTCTAGATTAGGTTGCATCTGCGCCGCCCTGTTCATACATTCTGTTTTCGGCAGCCCCCGCCCGGCTGCCGCCCTCTCCCGATTCTATCTAAAGCTATGCTTTCAAATGGCTGATTACCAGTTTGAATAAAGAATGATCCTCTTCGAGTCCGCATACGTCGCGAAGCACGCCGGCATAGCCTTTTTCAGCGATCATGCTTTGAAGCTGAACGGCTTCCGGATCATCGGCACAATCAAACTGCAGCGCCAGGGCAATGCCTTCTGCAAGGCGGACAGGTTCAAAGCCGAGATCGCAAAGCTTCCGGGCCGGGCCGACAAGACGGTCATCCCTGCCAAGCTTGCGAAGCGGCGACCTGGCCACACGGGTGACATCGTCTGACAGGCATTCATTCTCAAAGCGGCCGATAATTTTTGTCATATATGCCCGGTGCTCTTCCTGTGTAAAATCGTATGTTTGGACAAGGTACCGGCCTGTTTCTTCTAGCGCGCCTGCCACCGTTTGGCGGACCTCCGGATGATGAATGGCGTCTTTTATCGTCTTCAAACCTTTCTTATAGCCGGCATACGCCGCCATGGCGTGTCCGGTATTGACCGTAAACAGCTTTCTTTCGATGAATGGCGCAAGATCCGCTACATATGTCACACCTTCAATATCCGGCACTTTTCCGGCGAATTCCGTTTGATCAACGGCCCATTCGAAAAAAGGCTCCACCGTTACTTTCAACGGATCATCATGGTGCTGGATCGGCACGATTCTGTCGACTGCCGAGTTCGGAAAGCCGACTGAATCGCTGATTGCGGCGCGCTCCGTTTCAGTTAAGCGGGCGAAAATTTCCTCGCGAAGATGAGCGCTGCCCCCGATCATATTCTCGCAAGCTATAATATTTAAAGGCTGCTTGTTTATTTTCATCCGACGCTTCAAACCTTCTGCAATCGGCTCTGCGATCAATTTAAGCACCGCCGGGCCTACCGCTGTGGTGACAAGGTCGGCTTTCGCTATCAAATCATACAATTCGTCAAGCTGGGTCGCACTGTTGATCGCCCGGACCGGTCCGATCGTTTCCTGCTTCCTTCCGGCATCGGCCATTTCGACGGTATAGCGGCCCTTATCGTTCAGTTCATTGATCACGGCATCATTTACATCGGCGAACACGACATCATACCCCGATTTGCAGAGCAAGGCTCCGATAAATCCGCGGCCGATGTTCCCCGCACCGAAATGCAGTGCAATCATACCTGGTCACCTTCTTCAAAAACCGCCATTAACTCGTCTTCATTTTTCGCATTGATGATCCGTTCGACATTGTCCGCTTCTGAGCAGACAATCGCAATCTTTGACAAAATCTCCAAATGCTCATCATTTTTTCCGGCAATGCCAAAGATCACTTTAGCAATATTGCCATCGCCGTATTCGACACCTTCCGGAAGCTGGATAACGGATATTCCGGAATGAAGAACATCCTGCTTGCTGTCTTCCGTACCATGCGGAATGGCGATTGCGTTCCCCATGTAAGTGGAAGTGAGGCCTTCCCTCTCCAACATTTTCTCGATATAATCCGCGGTAACATAGCCGGCGTCAACCAGCGCCTTTCCGGCCAGTCTGATCGCTTCTTCCTGCGTTGCGGCAGATTGATTGAGATGAATGTTTTCTTTTGCAAGTACTGGTTTCATTGGGAAATCACTCTCTTTCATACATGTTGTGTGAGCCTGATTTTCAGGCTCACGGGTTCTCAAACTTTACTTTTTAAGCTGATTGATCAGTTCGTCGTATTTTGGACTGTTAAGGAAGTTTTCCACCGATATGTGTCTGGCGCTTGGAAGCTTCGCTTTTGCGCGTTCCGTTAAGTCTTTATGCGTGATGACGATATCGGCATCTTCCGGCAGATTATTGATCGATGTATTGGATACGTCGATATCGAGTTCTGCTTTTTTGACTTTGTTTTTCAAAATTGATGCCCCCATCGCACTGGAGCCCATTCCGGCATCACACGCGAAGATGATCTTGCTGACATTTTCGTACGGAGCCGCTGATTCTTCCGCTTCGTCAGCCGAAGTCAATGCAGAAACGGCCTGGCTCTTCTTGCCTTTCATTTGCTGCATTTTTTCCGCCGCGGCCGTCAAATCTTCTTCGCCGGCTTTAGACGTTTTCAAAATCAAAGAAGCTACAATGAATGAAACGACTGCTGCGACGAGAACACCAAGGATCACGCCGATGTGGTTGCCTTTCGGCGTCATCGCCAGCACCGCAATAATACTTCCAGGTGAAGGAACAGCCGCAAGCCCCGCATTAAAGATGGAAAACGTCAGCACACCGCTCGCTCCGCCCGCTATTGCAGCCAGGATTAACAGCGGTTTCATCAGAATGTAAGGGAAATAAATTTCGTGAATACCGCCTAGGAAATGGATCACTGCAGCGCCCGGAGCGGTCTGCTTTGATGTGCCTCTTCCGAAAATCATGTAAGCTAAAAGAATCCCGAGACCAGGGCCTGGGTTCGCCTCTAAAAGGAATAAAATTGATTTTCCTGTCTGGGCGGCCTGCTCAATACCAATCGGGCTCAAAATACCGTGGTTGATCGCATTGTTAAGGAAAAGAACTTTCGCAGGCTCTACAAAAATACTTGCGAGCGGAAGCAGATTCGCATTGACGATCACTTCCACGCCGGCCGCCAATGTTTTGTTTAAGCCGAGCACCACCGGACCGATTGCAAGAAAGCCGAGCACCGCCAGAATGAAGCCGAGAATTCCGGCTGTAAAGTTGTTGATCAGCATTTCAAATCCGGAACGGACCTTATCTTTGAAAAGCCTGTCCGTCAGTTTCATCAGGTAGCCGCCCAGCGGCCCCATGATCATCGCGCCGAGGAACATCGGAATGTCCGCGCCGACGATAACGCCGATCGCTGCAGTCGCACCGACGACGCCTCCGCGGTGATCGTACACCATCTTACCGCCCGTGTATCCAATCAAGAGCGGCAGCAAAAATTTGATCATTGGATCAACCAATGAAGCAAGCGCTTCATTCGGCATCCATCCCGTCGGAATAAACAATGCGGTAATGATCCCCCATGCGATAAATGCACCGATATTCGGCATGATCATTCCGCTCAAATAGCTTCCGAAACGTTGAATCTTTACTTTGAAATCTTGATTTTGTCTATCTTCCATTTCATAACCCTCCTTTGTTGTCCTTTAAAGCCTGTGATAAAAAAATGATGTCGAATAATGTCGGCTCCCTGTTTCTATATTAAAACGCTTACAGATGACTGCTCAATCGAAAGAAAACGGCACTTTGGCAGGAGCCGTGTGACAAAATTTAATAGTTTCATTTTTTAGTCTGTTTTCGGCTGCTCGCTGAAGAATTGCATAAAAAAAGACCATTCCTGATTGGAATGGTCTTTCTTCATCATATTCAGCCCTCCAGCCGCCCGTAGCCCGCCGCTCTCAGCTTTTCCGACATCGCTTCATACCCTCTGCTGCTTGGATGCACACGGTCAATTGACAAATATTCTTTTTCGCGTCCTTTAAAGACAGCATAAGTATCGATCACCTTGATTTGCGGAGCGGACTCTAGCTGCTTTAAGTGCCTGTTAAAGCCGGAAATCCATTTGTCCGCTAATTCGATTGACGGAAATGGGTTGTATAAATTGAGAAGCCGGACGAGATAACGCGTATCTTTTTCTCCCTTTATTTCTCTGATCTTCTCAAGCATGCCTGAGTAGTTTTTCTGACAGTGGGAGGAAGCTTCCAAAAAGACGTGTTCATCCTTTTCTTTTTCATATATCTCCAGCGATTGCAGAAGATCATTTCCGCAGCCCGTTATCGTGATGACGTCCGCTTTTTTGACCTGTTCCATGATGAAAGGCTCGTTCAGCATCGCTAAAATTTCCGACGTCTCAAGACCGGATTTCGCAAATACAATCAAAGAAACTTCTTCGTTCAAATCCTCTTCCATTTTCCTTTTATAGCGCTGTACAAATCCCGGCTCAAACAAACCTGCACCGACCCCGACGGTTAAAGAGTCGCCGAGAGCCGTATATTGAAGCGTCATATCCTTTCCCCCTCCGATATGCCGTTTTTTCGCGGCAGCTACCATATATGTACTCGGCAGAGGCTCGAAAGGATACTTTTCTTTTTTCCTAAAAACCTAATTTTCTCGAGATGTCAAGCGCCGCCTTTTTCACTCTTTCGGTCAAATAAGGAAGACGGTCTTTCTGAAAGCGGGCTTCAAACCCGGCGATGCTGATCCCAGCTGCGACTTCGCGCTTATGATTGAAAATCGGCGCGGCAATCGCGGAGGTGTAGTCTTCGAGCTCCGAATGACTGACCGTGCAGCCGCTCCGGTACGACTCGTCCACAATGCGGATCAGCTCAGCCTTGTCCCGGATCGTGCCGGAAGCGATCGGCACCAGCTCTGTTTGCTCGATATAGGCATCCCGCTCCTCTTCAGGCAAAAACGTCAGAATGCTTCTCGCACAGGCTCCGGCATATAAAGGGGACCGCCTCCCGATCGCTGTATAGAGGCGAACGGTCTGCGTGCCCTCAATTTTTTCTATATACATTGCTTCATTTCCCTGCCTTACAATTAAATGGACGGCTTCATCCACGTCATCGCGGAGTTCTTCCATGATGGGCAGAGCGATTTTTCGAATATCAAGCCTTTCTGAAACAAGGTGGCCGTATTGCAAAAACAGCAGTCCTAAGCTATACATCCCGTTCTCGTCGCGGTCGAGAAAACCCATTTCTTCGAGAGAACAAACCATGCGGTAGACAGATGTTTTCGGCATGCCTGTCAGCTCAATCATGTCGCCCAGCGAGAGCCTTTCTCTCGTCAGGAACAGATTGAGCAGGGTCATGGCTTTGACGACTGTTTTGTTTTTATGTTCCATGCCTTCCCCCTCCTGATACACATCACACCTATCATAACATGTATTCAAGCTTCAATCGGGCAGAAAGTTCGCTGATTTTCGTCTCCCGTTCGATGTAAACGCGCTCTGCTTCCTGAAGGCTGACAAGCTGAAACTGCACCTGCTCGCCCGGCATCATCTGCGTGACCTGAGAAAAATCAGCTGATGCGATATGGGCGATTCTCGGGTATCCGCCCGCTGTCTGCCTGTCTGCGAGAAGAACGATCGGATTGCCGTCGGGCGGCACTTGAATCGTTCCGAATGATACCGCTTCAGAGATCATTTCCAGAGGCTGAGTGAGTTCGAGCGCCTCTCCTTGAAGACGGTACCCCATCCGGTCGGATTTAGCCGTCACCCGGAATGGACCCGCGAAAAAGCGCTCTTGTGATGATGAGGTAAAGCAAGCAAACTGATCGCCTTTGATGACACGAATGACCGGGTTCTTTTTTAGCGGGAGAAAATATTTGCGGTCGACAGCCCACTTCGGAGCCGCAAAGCCCCGTTCTTTGCCCTCGTCTGCGAGCTTTCTGTGCAGCGCTTCCGACAACGGCGTCGGGCTGCCTAGCGATAACACGTCTCCCTTTTGAAGCGCCCTTCCTTGAAAGCCGCCGAGTCCTGCTCTGACATATGTGCTTTTGCTTTCCATTACAGGCGGCACATCAATTCCCCCGGCCACTGCCATATATGCACGGCTTCCGCGCTTGCACATGCCGAATGTCAACACGCTGCCCTCTTTGATGAAAACCGGGCGCCAAAGCGGGACTTCTTCGTCATTTACCATCAGTGAAAAGTCAGCGCCCGTCACCGCTATAAGAGCAGGTTTTTGAAAGCGGAGAGACGGCCCCGGCCCCATCAGCGTCACTTCAAGCGCAGCTTCGTTCTGGCTGTTCCCCGCGAGCAGATTGGCAATCCGCAAAGAATCGGCATCCATGGCACCGCTGACAAGCACGCCGTATTTTTGAAAACCTGTGCGGCCCAAGTCTTGAACCGTTGTCATCAGACCCGGCTTTAACACTTCTATGCTCAAGATTTCCCCTCCTTCAGCGCGTGATACTCCTCTTCTGTCACGCTGACAAATTTCACGATATCCCCTGCTCTCAGAAGGCTCGGAGGCTGTTCATAAGGCTTGAATAATTCAAGCGGCGTATTGCCGATCAGCTGCCAGCCGCCCGGCGTTGAAAGGGGATAGACGCCTGTTTGCATGCCGGCTATTCCGACTGAACCGGCGGGAATCGAAGTCCGAGGAGATGACCGCCGCGGTGCGGCTATCTTTTCAGACATTCCGCCTAGGTAAGGGAAGCCCGGCGCAAAGCCGATCATATAAACGAGGTACTCACCCGAGGTGTGAATATCGATGACTTCCTGTGCAGTCAGGCCGTTGATGTCGGCCACTTCCTCCAAATCAGGGCCGAAACGGCCGCCGTAACAAACCGGAATTTCCACCGTGCGCTGATCTGTCTCTTCTTCCATTGTGAGCTCTTGGAGATGATGGTCGAGGAGGGCTTTTACCTTTTCATACGGAGAATCAACAGCCTTGCCGCTCTCCATCTTGCGGTATACTTCAAATGGCTGATAGAAAACGGTCACACTCGTGAAAGCCGGCACACACTCAATAAAACCGGGAAACGGATCGTTTTCAATCCGCTTTGTCAGCGCGCTGACGACACGGTGCGTCTGTTCGCTTATCCCCTCTCCAAGCTGGATGATAACCGCGGAGTCGCCGAGCGGAGACATTGTCGCATTCGAAAGATTTTTCAATTCTGTTTCACCTTGCCTTTCATCCCCTTAAATTAAAAATCAATACAGATAAACCGCTCTGTATTGATTTTGAAATCCTATAACACACCAAATTGTTCATCCCGAACATCGGTAACCAGCATATGGCCGGGCGAATGCGTAATCATCAGCTCCGGCCTTGCGTGCATTGCGACTGCCTGAGGGGTGACGCCGCAAGCCCAGAATACCGGAACTTCCCCTTTTTTTATCGTTACCGCATCGCCGAAATCGGGTTTTGCGATGTCTGTTATACCGATGGCTTCTGGACTGCCGATATGGACAGGCCCTCCGTGAACGGCGGGAAGCCTTGATGTAACCTGAACGGCTCGCACCGCCTGCTCTTCCGGAACCGGCCTCATGCTGACGACCATAGGCCCTTGAAAACGGCCTGCCGGGACACAAGGAATATTCGTTTGATACATCGGGACATTTCGCTTTTCTTCAATGTGTCTGACAGGGATTCCGTTATTCATTAACGCTTGTTCGAACGTAAAGCTGCAGCCGATTAAAAAACCGACCATGTCGTCTTCCCATAAAGAAGAGATATCTGTCACTTCATCCGCCAATTCGCCACGCTTGTATACGCGGTATTTTGGAAAATCGGTGCGGATATCAGCGTCCGGCGCCGTGATGGACGGAACCGGAGATCCGGGGTCCGTGACATCAAGAATCGGACACGGCTTTTGATTGCGCTGGCAAAACAGCAAGAACTCAAAAGCGAGCTCTTTTTTCAAAATCACCAGGTTTGCCTGGGTAAAACCCCCGGCCATGCCGGCTGTCGGACCCGTTATTTCCCCTTTTCGAATCAGAGCCCTGACTTCGTCAGGACGCATTTCATTTACATGCAACGAGATCATCCCCATAACTTAGGAATTTCATTGATTAACGTATAGCCTCCCATGATGGCCATGACAATAACGACCAGAATGCCCGGAATTGTAAGCCAGATCGGATGCCTGTAGTCGCCGATGACATTCTTCTTATGTGCGCCGATTAAAAGGGAGCCTAGTGCGATCGGCAAGATTAAGCCGTTTAATGCGCCGGCAAGAACGAGAAGGTTGACCGGCTTTCCAATTGTTACAAAGCAAAGCGTTGATACAATAATAAAGACAATTATAATGCCGCGTGAATTCTTTTCGATTTTCGGAGAAAACGTTTTAAAGAATGATACCGACGTATAAGCAGCACCGATCACGGATGTAATAGCAGCGCTCCACATGACGAGGCCGAAGATTTTGTATCCGACATTTCCTGCGGCATGCTGGAATACTGATGCCGGCGGATTATCCGGATTAATCTGCATACCTTTTGATACGACGCCAAGTACGGCAAGGAAAAGCGCAATCCTCATGACAGACGTGATCAAAATGCCGGAAACAGAGCTTTTCGTTACTTCAGGGATCGCATCCTTCCCTTTAACACCCGCATCAAGCAATCGGTGTCCGCCGGCAAATGTAATGTATCCGCCGACCGTACCGCCGACAAGCGTTATAATCGCAAGATAATCAATGTTATCAGGCATGACCGTCTTCGTTATCGCTTCCCCTACCGGAGGTCCGGTGGTGACAGCGACGTACACCGTCAGTAAAATCATGACAAAGCCTGCGATCAGCGTAAACCGGTCCATCGCTTTTCCCGCTTCTTTAATGACAAAGATCAAAATCGCGATGACGGCGCTGATGATGGCTCCCATCTGCGGCGAAATGCCGAATAAAACCTGCATGCCGAGACCGGCGCCTCCGATATTGCCGATGTTGAAGGCAAGCCCGCCCAGAACGACAAGAAAGGCGATAAAATAGCCGAGTCCCGGTAAGACGAGGTTGGCGATTTCCTGCCCTCTTTTTTCAGAAACCGCAATAATTCTCCACACATTGGTTTGGGCGAAAATATCTAAAATGATGGAAACGAGGATGACAAAGCCGAAGCTTGCGGCCAAAGATTGTGTAAATACTGTGGTTTGTGTTAAAAATCCCGGCCCGATTGCAGATGTGGCCATTAAAAAAGCGGCGCCCAAAAGCAACGTCCAGTTGCCTGCCGGCGCTTTTGTTTTTTTATTTTGTTTCAAATGGTATTCCTCCTTTTGTCAACATCATGTAGAAAAAGCTTGTACTTTAATATCTGCTGCTCTGAGTTCGCGGCGGATTTTTTTCGCAAAATGAAGCGCGTGTGCACCATCACCGTGAATGCACACCGTATCTGCTTTAAGGCTGACATCCGTTCCCTGCAGGCTGCGGACCTTGCCTTCTTTCACCATGCGGATCACCTGGCCGACGGCTTCATCGTCATCTTGAATCAGCGCATCATTCTGGCGGCGGGAAGTCAGCGTTCCGTCTTCTTGATATGTACGGTCGGCGAAAACTTCGTGAGCCGTTTTTAAACCGGCTCTTTCACCGGCAAGCACAAGTTCGCTTCCCGCCAAACCGAATAAAATCAGTTCCGGGTCTGTTTGATAAACTGCGCGCGCGATCGCATCCGACAGTTCCCGGCTTTGCGCGGCCATATTATATAGTGCGCCATGGGGTTTCACATGCTGCATGGTCACGCCTTCAGCCTTTAGAAATCCTGAAAGCGCACCGATTTGATACACGACAAGATCGTATGCTTCTTCAGGCGTGATCGCCATATTGCGGCGCCCGAATCCCGCTAAATCGGGAAGTCCCGGATGCGCGCCGATTTTCACGCCTTTTTCCGCCGCCATTTTGACGGTTTTGCGCATGACGCCAGGGTCTCCCGCATGAAATCCGCAAGCGATGTTGGCTGATGTAACAAACTCGAGAATCTCCTCATCCAGCCCGATTTTATAAGCGCCGAAGCTTTCTCCAAGATCGCAGTTTAAATCAACTTGATTCATCAAATCCCCCCTATATATTGATGCACATTCGGTCGAATTTTAGTATATCCCTCGTTTTGTTCCGATTTTCGGAACATTAATTCCGAATAATCAAACTTGAATTGATTATATCAAGGATTTGCCCGCTTGGCATCATATTGTTAGGAAACCTCACATAAAATAAATCGTTATACCTAAAAACTTTAGCTGAAAAACCTGATTTCACAAGGTTTTTCAGCTTGCTTCAGTCCATGAATATTTTTTATTTTGCACAAAAAAAAGAGCCGCAAATCGGCTCTTTTTTCGGCTAGGACAATACCCAATGCCTGATCGCCTTTGCGACTCCGTGTTCGATATTGGAATCTGTAATCCAGTCCGCGGTTTCTTTGACGATTTCCTGGGCGTTCCCCATGGCAACGCCTAAACCGGCTTCTTTGATCATGGCGATATCATTTAAACTGTCTCCGACCGCCATCACATGTTCCATCGTAAAGCCGAGGCGCTCGCACACTTTTGCCAAAGCGGCCGCTTTATTGATCCCGATGGCATTGACTTCAATATTGGTCGGGCTTGAATTGGTGACTTCCAATTCTTTGTTCTTTTTCAGCTCTTCCAGGACCCGGTTTCTGACGTCGTCATCCGGAATATCAAAGCCGAATTTCAGCCATTCATACGCTTGTATATCCTCAGGAAACTCGCCTCTCCACACTTTATCGACACTGGCGGCCCAGAAATCGGTGTTGTGCAGATTGCGCAAATCCCACATCATTTGGACATGATCGGGATGAAGCAGCTGGCGCTCGACCAGGTTGAAAGACGAATCCCAGATTTCACTGCCGTTTGCCGTGATCAAAAAAGAAGACAGTTCGAGCGACTCCGCCAACTCCCGGCACGTCATCAGCGTCCGCCCGGTGCTAAGCACGACATAAACCCCTTTTTCCTCAGCTTCTTTAATCGCTTTTCTGTTTTCATCAGAAATGGTTTGTTCGTCATTTAACAGTGTTCCATCCATATCCAGAGCTACTAGCTTCACATCGATTCGATTTCTTTGACTGACTGACACGATATTTAAGATACCTCCACTTTTTTTAGGCTTTTATCTATTCTAATATAAAAATCGGCCAGGACAAAGAAATCTTAAACGAGCTGTTCCGCCGCCAGTGCAATGTGTTCTGCGGTCAAACGGTAAGATTTTTTCAAATAATCGATTGTCCCGACCTGCCCGAAGGCTTCATGAACCCCGATTCTTTTAAGCGGCGCGGGATAATGTTCACTCAGCACTTCCGCAACTGCGCTTCCCAATCCGCCTATGACATTATGGTTTTCAGCCGTGACAATCGCATTCGTTTTTTGTGCATAACGAACCACCGTTTCTTGATCAATCGGCTTGATGCAATACATATCGATCACTGCTGCATCGATTCCTTTTTCTTTTAGCAGTTCAGCCGCCTGCAAAGCTTCGGCGACCATGATGCCGCTGGCAAACAGCGCCGCATCGCTGCCATCTTTGAGAACTTTTGCTTTTCCGTCTGCGAATGTTTCGTGTTCATCATAAAGCCTGACAGCCTTTTTTCTGATCGTCCTGATATAGTGAATGCCGTACTCTGCCGCAGCCTTTTTGATCAAAAATTTGAGCATTGCCGCATCGCTTGCTTCATAAACAAAGGCGTTTGGGATCAGCCGGGCGAGTCCCAAATCTTCAAAGGCCATATGGGTTCCGCCGTTATGTTCAGCCGTAATTCCCGAATCTGATCCGAGAATCTTAATGTTTGTTTTGGCATATGCACCTGAAACAAACAGCTGGTCAAAACAGCGTCTTGTCGCAAACTGAGCGAACGTGTGAACAAACGGGATTCTTCCGGTTAACGAAAGCCCGGCCGCAATCCCTATCATATTGGCTTCCATGACACCGCAATTGATCACTTGCTCGGGAATGCGCCGTTTGACTTTGTCCATGGAGATCGAGCTCATCAAATCCGCTTCCAAGGCCACGATGTCCGTGTTTTCTTGAGCCAGTTCATAAACGGCTGAGCTGTATGCCTGCCTCATTTCAACAGCGTCCAGCTCTACATTTGCCGCCTCATTCATGCCCTCACTTCCTTTTCTTCAAGCGTCAAAATGATCCTTTCGATCATGCGGTTTTGCTCTTCATTTGCTCTAATGTGGTGGCTGTTCTCCATTTTTTCAAAATAAGGGATGCCCTTTCCCTTCACCGTATCAAGGATGACGGCAACCGGCCTTTCCCGCTGGGCTTCGCCTCTTTTGACCGCACGATAAATCGCTTCCGGTTCGTGTCCGTTTACCCTTTCGGAATAAAACCCGAAGGCTCTAAATTTGCTGACAAAATCCAGCGGATCGATAATCTCTTTCGTCGGGCCGTCCAGCTGTTGTTTATTATCATCCACAAACACATAAAGATTGCGGAGCTTATGGTGCGCCGCAAATTGGATCGCTTCCCAGCATTGGCCTTCGTTCAGCTCCCCGTCGCCGACAATGACAAAGGTGCGGTTAGCGCGTCCTGAAAGCTTGTGCGACAGCGCGACTCCTGCTGCAGCCGAGATCCCCTGGCCCAGCGACCCGGTCGTCATATCGACTCCCGGTGTTAAATTTCGGTCAGGGTGCGACGGAAGAGCTGTGCCGTTTTGGTTTAGCGTATAGAGCACATCTTCTTCAAAATAGCCGGAAAGATGAAGCGCTGCATATAAGGCGGGGCCGCCGTGCCCTTTTGAAAGGATAAAGAAGTCCCGATCTTCCCACGACGGATTGGCAGGATCTATTTTCATCACCTTTCCATACAAAACGGCCAACACATCGGCGATTGACAAGCTGCCACCATAATGTCCAAAGCCGAGGTGATGAAGCTGTTTCAATGTCAGCAGCCTGATTTGATCACGAAAACGCTCCATATCGATTTCCCTTACTGACATCATTGCCCACTCCTTTATGCTTCGACTTTCTGATCTGGCTTTTCCGCCTTTCCGCGTTTAAAGCCGAACAAGACTGCGCCAACCACTACCGCTGCGATTCCAATTACAACGCCTCCAGATCCCAGCAGTTTCACCGCATGCCCAAGCACGATTCCTGTTGCGGCAAAATCGGTATCGGAAAATGTCGTATTGGCAAAGCCTAAATCACCCATGACCGGCAGCAGGAACACAGGGAAAAACGTGATAATCAGACCGTTGACAAAAGACCCCAAGACCGCTCCCCGTATCCCCCCTGCAGCGTTTCCGAAGACGCCGGCCGAAGCTCCTGTGAAAAAGTGGGGAACCACTCCGGGAAGAACGATGACGGCTCCGGCCGCTCCGAGAATCAGCATGCCGGTGATGCCGCCAATGAAGCTGCAAAAAAAGCCGATTAATACGGCGTTTGGCGCGTACGGAAAAATGATCGGACAATCCAGTGCCGGCTTGGAATCCGGTACGAGTTTGTCAGATATGCCTTTAAAAGCCGGAACGATCTCCGCGAGCACGAGTCTGACTCCCGAAAGAATAATAAACACCCCTGCCGCAAATGTGACCGCTTGAATAACGGAGAAGACAAGATAATGCGTACCGCCGCTCAACTCGCGCTCCACATAGCCCGCCCCTGCAAATAAGGCAATCAAAACGTACAAGATGGTCATAGTGAGCGCAATGCTGACAGAGCTGTCCCTTAAAAATCCGAGGCCGTTTGGAAACCGGATTTTTTCAGTTGAGCGCGAGCCCTTGCCTGCCGCTTTGCCGATTAACCCGGACACAGCGTAACCGATTGAAGAAAAATGGCCGAACGCGACCTTATCATTGCCGGTTATCTTTTTCATAAAAGGCTGAACCATCGCCGGAAACAAACTCATTGTCAAGCCGAGCGAAACAGCTCCGACGCCGATCAAAAACGGGCCCTTCAAACCCGCCACCGCCAGTATAACGGCGATTAAACATGCCATATACAATGTGTGATGCCCGGTCAAAAAAATGTATTTTAATCTGGTAAAACGGGCAATTAAGATGTTGGACAGCATCCCGAAAAACATGATCAGCGCTGTTGCCGTCCCGTATTCATTGAGCGCCATCGCGACAATCGCTTCATTGTTCGGAACGACGCCGTTCACATGAAAGGCTGCTTGAAACATCTTTCCGAACGGCTCAAGCGAGCCAACAAGGATGCCCGCCCCGGCTGAAATCACGATAAAGCCTAAAAACGATTTGGTCGTCCCTTTCACAATTTCATTGGCAGGCTTTTTTTGAAGCAGAAGACCGATAAGAGAAATGGCTGCAATTAATACAGCCGGCTGGCTTAACACATCCATCATCAGCTTTAGTGCTCTTTCACCCATTTGCAGTTCCTCCTTTTCTGTGATTAAAGCACTCCTTTTTCCTGCAATGTTTTAACCAGTTTTGTTTTCAGTTCATCCATGTCTATAATGCTTTCAAGCACGACGATATCGCGCAGGTGGGCCGCTCCTTCTGCGATATCTTTGGCAACGATAAACAAATCCGCTTGATCAGGAGACGCTGAACTCAAATCCGAATGATCCACCTCGATCTCCATTAACCCCATTTCCTGCAAAATATCCTTAATATTCATTTCCAGCATAAAACTGCTTCCGAGTCCTGATCCGCAAACTGCCAATATCTTCATATTATCCCTCCTGTTTTTAATTGGATGAATAGGCTTCGATTAAACGTTTGATATGCTCCAACGACTCGGTTTCCTTTAAGGAATCCTGATTTTCTTTATTGCTGAGAAGCCGGGTCAGTTGGGAAAGTGCTTTCAGATGTGTCGTATGGTCAACCGCCGCAATGCAAAACAAAAGCCTTACCGGATACTGCTCATCATCCAAAAAATAGACCGGCTCCTTCAGTTTCAGGAGACTCATTCCCACCTTTTGGACGCCCTTTTCAGGTCTTGCATGAGGGATGGCAATCTCGGGGCCGATAATCATATAAGGTCCCATCGTTTTGACATTGTCGATCATGGCATCCGTGTATTCCTTCAAGATCACCTCCTTATCAAGCAAAGGCTTTGCCGCTGTTTGAATCGCTTCTTCCCAGCCTTTGATTTGGTCGGCCATTTGAATGGTTTCATCTGTCAGAAGATCTTTCAGCACTGGTCGTTTCCCCCTTGTTTCCGTCACTTTTTGAACAAATGCAATATTTTTCAATGATTCTCTTAGTCCTTTTTCGTCTATGATACTGGCATGCTTCTTGAGGATGTGAAGAAATTCGTCTGTCAAAAGCTCCCTTTGCTTCACACCGAACATTTCCTGATACACTTCATTGACAAGCCTGCTTTTTTCAGCGGGCGTCATCAGCGGCCTGACCATGTAGTATCGCTTTTTGGTTTTCAGCTCAACGGTGGAAAACACGGCATCATAATGATCAAAGACGTCAGGTGTGAATTCCTGCAAAGACATCGCTTTCTCAACGACAATCTCTGAAAATAACGATTCAAGCTGGCGCCTGACCATTAAGGATGAGCTGACACCGCTCGGACAGACGACGACTGCCGTCTTTTTGGATGACCCGGACTGCACCGGCTGCTCAAGCAATGCACCAAAATGAATTGTGATAAAGCCGATTTCTTCCTCTGGAACCGGTTTGTTCAACAGCGCTTCAAGGTGCCGCATCAGCTTTTGAACGATGGTAAACAGTTCTTTATGCTCTTTCTTAATTTTGCTGAGCAAGGGATTGTGAATCGGAATGCGGTATTTCATTCTGAAATATGCCGGCTTCAAGTGCCGGTAAAGAGATTCCGCCACCTCGCGCCTCCTGGGAAATGTGATGCATGCTCTTGATTCAAATTCAAATACAAGTTTTTCACACAGCTGATAAAGCGGATCATGTGCCGGCTGCTGTCCGAATGAAAGACCGAGCAGCTGGATCAAAATGTAGCAAAGTTCCGTTTCATGAACGGGAATCCGAAGCTCATTCACAAGCCTTACGGCTGCGTTTTTCAGCGGACTTTGCTTTAAAAGCTCACCCTCCTCCTGGTGAAAACGGACAATTTTTCCTTCGGCCACTCTGATCGAATACATCATCAGAAAGTAGATAAATTCATTAAGCCTTTCTTCGACGAGTTGAAGCCCGTATTCTTTTGAGACAAGTTCAACCGCTCTTTTAAATTCTTGTTGTTTGTGATCGCGCGAGCCGGAAATTTTTAAAATATAATGAAGGATTTCTTTGCCGTAAGGCTTTTGCAGGAAAGAAGAAAGGTGGTGCATGACGGGAACTCTTTTATCAAACTCGCTTCCTATTAAATGATAGCCGCGCTGTCTTGTATATTTGATCGCCACTAAAAACGGAGTCAGCGCCTCATTCGCTTTTTTCACATCATTCATGACCGTATTTTTGCTGACCTGCAATAGCTGTGTCAGATGAGCGGATGAAATCGGCTCCCTGCGGACAAACAGAAACATGTACAAGGCCTTGATCCGCTCTTCCTGCGTAAAAATAAACGAGCGGCCGATGTCTGAACAGGCTTCGGAGAACCGCAATTCAAGCAATGTTTCCGGAACGGCCAGCCTGTTCTTTCTTTTATATTCGATTTCAGGCAGCTGCTTGCCGGTCAGCCAATGATTGATTTTGTCCAGGTCATAGCAGATTTGCCGTTTCGATAATTGAAAATGATCAATCAGCTGATGCATTGTCGCCTCTCTGACACGCAGCAAATATTGGAGCAATTGAGCAGGACGTTTCTCGTTGATCATTTTTGCGACCCCCTTATTGACATCATATAATAAAGCGCTTTCATTTTGTTTGCCGATTGGGCACAATTCATGGGACTTCCGATCTTCAAGATTGGTCTGATATCCTTCTTTTTTATCGTATAAGCATGAAAAAACCTCTCAGAAGGTGTTGAGAGGTTTTTTCTATCAATCAGCTGCATGCCAATATACTTTCATCAAATCTTCCGACCATTTCGGCTGTATGATTTGTCCTTTCGGGAGAAACTCTTTCATCACCGGTTTGATATCGATTACAGGTGTTCCGTCAATCGCATCCAACCCTTTCACTACAAGCTTGCTCCCGGATTTTTCAAGGAGGGTGACAACGGTCGCGCCGAGCCTGTTCGGCCTGTTTTTTCCCCGTTGGGCGAAAATGCCTGTCTCAGGATAGTTTTTATTGTTTCTCGGGCGCCTCGCCTTATATTGAATGTGTTCCTCTTTTACTTGATGAAAGTAAAAGATAATGTCCAAATGGGAAAATTCTTCGATCCCTTTTAAAGCGTCCGGATGGATGCCTTCAGCCAACTTAATTTCAGAAATCACATCGCCCCAATGATCATCCTTCGGGAAAGTCCGCAAGTTTTCCACAAACGCGACAGGCTTTATTTCTATCAATCTTCTCCCCCGCTTTCACTTTGCTCCATAAAAATTCCGATCTCTGCTTTCACTGCAGGTTTTCCGTTTACTGAGGCGGTTCCTTTGCCGAATAAAAACCCCCGTTTATAGCGGGAAACTTCAAAGTATAGATCAAGTTTGTCTCCCACAACGGCCTTGCCGGTGCATTCGGCTTTTTTCACCGAAGACAGAAAGCCGATTTCAGCCGGTTCTTTCAACGCAGTAAATGCTGCGGTCTGAGCCAGCGCTTCTATTAAGATGAAAATGGCATTTCCTTTTGATTTTCGGTGATGAACCAGTCGTTTTCCGTTATGAATTTATAGCCTTTCACCCATTTTCCCGGCTCACTCTCTACAACACAATCTATGAATAGAAATGGGTATCGATGCGGCAGTACAGGGTTGTTCATGCTGATCATCTTTTTTTTCAGCAGTTTCATTTTTTTCTCTTTTTAAATGGCTGCTGAACGATCAATTGCAAGCTTCACCATGACCAAAAGCCGGGGCTTAAGCTCCGGCTTCGCTTCATCAATTCGATTTCAGATTGTCGGGGAAGACGGTCAGATCTACTCCCCATAAATGCGGAAGAATGTAGAACACAGCTCCGACGATTAAAATTAGCGTGAAAATATTAATGACAAAGCCGGTTCGAACCATTTCGCTGATCTTCAATTTGCCCGATGCGAAAATAATTGCATTCGGCGGCGTGCCGACCGGCAGCATGAAGGCGCAGTTTGCCGCCATTGCAGCAGGCACCATTAATGCGTACGGATGAACATTCAGCGCTAAAGCGAGCGAGGCCAGTACAGGCAGAATCATGGTCGCCGTAGCCGTATTCGACGTAATCTCCGTCAAAAACAGCACCAATGCCGTTGAGATGATGACAATAACCACAAAGTTAAATCCATCCAATACCGTCAGCCTTCCGCCGATCCACTCCGCCAGACCCGTTTCTTTAAAACCTGTTGCGAGCGCCAAGCCTCCTCCGAATAAAAGGAGAATCCCCCACGGCAAGTCCTTTGATACCGACCAGTCCAATACCCTGCCCCCTTTATTGAGCGAAGGGATCAAGAAGAGCAATGAAGCGGCGAATATCGCAATCATTGTATCGTCAATACCCGGTATTTTGTCATCCCATAAAAACGTTCTCGTCACCCACATAAACGCGGCAAACCCGAAGACGAGCAGAACCATTGTTTCTTCAAAACTCATCTTTCCAAGCTTTCTTTTTTCTTCGAGAATCAATTCTTTTCCGCCCGGAAGCTCCTTCATCTTGATCGGATGCGCCACTTTCGTCAAGTACAGCCATACCGCTACAAGCAAAATGACGACGACCGGAACGGCAAAAGCCATCCATCCGCCGAAAGACACTTCAACTCCGTACAGCTTCTTAATATTGGCCGCCAAAATAATGTTCGGCGGCGTGCCGATCAGCGTACCGAGTCCGCCGATTGTCCCCGCATACCCGATGCTGAAGATCAGCGCTTTTGAAAATTTCGCCTCTTCTGCGGCTAAATCTTTTCTTTCAGACTTTATGACAGCTGATACCTGATGAATGATAGCGGTTCCAATTGGAAGCATCATCATCACCGCGGCCGTATTTGAGACCCACATAGACAAAAATCCTGTGGCCGCCATAAAACCGAGGACGATCCTCGAGGTGCTCGTGCCCACTACAGAAATAATATTGAGCGCAATCCGTTTATGGAGATTCCAACGTTCCATCGCAAGTGCAATCAAGAAGCCCCCTAAGAATAAAAAGACGATCGGATCGCCGTAGCTCGACGTGACAGCTGCCCCTTCCAGCGCCCCCGTCAGCGGAAGCAGCACGATCGGCAGCAATGATGCAGCCGGAATCGGAACAGCCTCCGTAATCCACCAAACCGCAACCCACAAAGTAGTCGCCAATACCATTCTACCTTCATAGCTCAGACCCTCGGGAAAAAAGAACAAAAGGACAGCGAAAAACAATGCAGGACCAAGCAGCAGCCCGATTTTTTGAGGCGTTTTATAGCTCGGCGGCTTCTCTTCCTTCATGGTTTGTTCCGAATTTATCTTTAAACCGGCATCTTTTCCCGCCCTGACAGGCATGGCGAACAAAAGCAGCCTCTTTGCTTCCCGGTGTGATCTCCAAAGCATATCCCATGCTGACACAACGCTTGATTTCATAAAAAACTCCCCCTTCCCCTCTATCTATAAAGCGCTTACAATAATAATCAAAAAGTAATCTGCCGACTGTCGACAGTTATAACTTAATTATAACGGACAGCTAATGGCAGTCAACACTTTTTTTGTCACAAAATACTCAATATTATGGTAATTTTAGATTGATGGTATTTCTCTCTTTTTGCTAGACTATTAGTGATTTCCGCAGTGAAAAATAAACGAGGTGAACAGCGTGAAGTTTTCGATCCAACGTGCAGTCTCTTATCATGATCAAGTCCATCATTATTTAAAAGATATGATTATTAAAGGAGGATATCAGCCCGGCGAACGGATCTATGAATCCAAAATCGCCAAGGAGCTGCAAGTGAGCCGCAGCCCCGTCAGAGAGGCGATTCGGACACTTGAACAAGAAGGCCTGTTATTGATAGATGATAAATCAAAAATTACAGTTTATGAACCGACAATCAAAGATCTTGAAGAAATATACCAATGCCGTCAGGCGCTCGAATCCCTGGCCGTTTCTTTGGCGACTCGCCTTGCCTCTAATGAAACACTGGAGCTCATTTCCGAAACGCTCTCTGAGGCGCATAAGCACCAGAAAAGCCAAGGTCCGGAGTCGGCTAATGCTCTGCTTCGCCTAAATACGCAATTTCATGATGCCATCATCGAAGCGAGCGAAAACGAACGCCTGCAAAAACAGCTGCTTGATTTACGGTCGCTGACCTTTTTCTACCGGAGCAAAAACCTTGAAAAACCGGAGCGCACTCTTGAAATCATCAATCAGCACGAGGAGATTCTGCGTCACATGCAGGACAGAAATGACGCAAAAGCAGCCGAATCAATGAGGAAGCATATAGAGGCAGACCTTTGCTACTTAAAAGAGGTGTTGTTCAGAAGCAGTGCCGCACGCTAAAAAAGCAGGGTTCCCCCTGCTTTTTTCAGCTCTGACAGACAAATTCGGCTGTTCGGTTGATCTCTTTGATGACATCCGGCAGGCGATCGCGATCATTCACTGCATGAACGCGCTGAAACCCTACGGCTGCAGCTCTCTCCCCCGCTTCTTCAGTGAGGCAGAACGCCTGAAGACGGGCAGCCGTTTTTTCCGGATGGAGGCCGACTGTCTCCGCCTCGTTTACGAACAGCTCGACGCATGTTCGATTTGAAAACAACACTATATCAATAGGAAACTCATCAATTTCCCGTTTGATGATCGAGGTAAAGCGGCTGTCGATCACCCTGTCATGTGTAATCAATACCTCGCACCCGGAGTGCGGGTAATTTTGCACGGCTTCCCGGCTGCCGATCAGCAAACAGCTGCCCGAGACCGGCATTTCCGTTTGCAGAAAGGCTTCAAATCCCCGTTCTTCAAGAGCTGCTTTTACATGCTGATCTGAAGCGTAAAGCCTTCCGCGCATTTCCCTGACATCGATCTTCAAAGCAGCAAGCCGGCTGAAAAATCTGCGCAGTGACGCACTTGAGGTGAACAGCAGGCTGTCAAAACAAGCGATTCGACCTAAAAGTGCATCGTCAGGCACCGTTTCGGCCGATTTCCATTTCGGCCATTCCACAACTTCAGCGCCTTGTTCACGAAGCGCCTCCACTGGAATTTGTTCTTCTTCACAGCTTTTGACTGCCATGATGTTCAGCCCGATCAAAGGCTTTTCTTCAAACCAGCTGTTCTGCCTGAATGATACGATGTCGCCGATGACGATAATCGCGGGATTTTTGATCTGATGCTCGGTTATTTTCTCCCTGATATTCTGCAATGTCCCTTTAACACTCCGCTGCCGGCCCCATGTGCCCCATTGGATGGCCATTGCGGGAACAAGGGGGGACTTGCCGTGTTTCATCAGCTGCTCGCATATATAACCAAGGTTTTTGATCCCCATGTAAAAGACGAGGGTTTGGACGCCCTTGGCCAGCCCTTCCCAATTCATCTCCGGTTTGCCCGATTTATCATGGGCGGTGACAACGGCAAAGGATGAAGCGAAATCGCGGTGGGTCACAGGCAGTCCGGCATAAAGAGGAGCGGCGATTCCCGATGTAATGCCTGGCACCATCTCGTACGGGATGCCGTGTTCGCTGACGGCGGCCGCTTCTTCCCCGACTCTGCCAAACACGCTCGGGTCTCCTCCTTTCAGCCGGACCACTTTGAGGCCTTTCAGCCCCTTTTCAATGAGCAGTGCATTGATTTCACTTTGCCTCATATAATGGCGGTCCGGGAGCTTGCCGCAGTAGACAAATTCGCATGATGCTTTTGCATGCTCAAGCAGCCGGGAATTGACGAGCCTGTCATACAATATGACATCCGCCGCCTCGATCAGCGTTCTTCCTTTTAATGTGATCAATCCTGAATCGCCCGGTCCGGCCCCGACAAAATAAACTTTCCCATTCCCCATCAACTGTCATCCTTCCATCTGCCGATTATGTGAACGCGTTTGTTTTTTTAATAAAGAGGGGTCACGTTCTGCGACCCTTAAGGCTTTTGAAATATTGCGTTTCGCTTGTTGCGCCGTTTAATAAACGATATACAAATCTTCGCCTTCAACGACCGTTTCGTATGTCTGCACACACCCCGTGTCAGGCTCTTGGACTTTGCCGTCTTCAAGGCTGATCTTCCAGTCGTGCATCGGACAGAAGACGAATTCGCCGCTTACCATTCCTTCGGCAAGCACGCCCCCTTTGTGGGGGCAGCGGTTTTCAATCGCGCGGACGCTGCCGTTTGAAAGCTTGAATACCGCGATTTCCTTGTCCTTGATGAACACTGTCTTCCCAAGCTGATTCGGCAAATCCCCGATCTTCGAAACAAACACCTTTGTTAAGTTCTTGTTCACCATGTGAATTCCTCCTCAAGTTGGTTTTTCATTTTAGGAAGTGACAACATTTTCGAATAGCTGTCTTGTTGTCTTTCCGTCTTCCAAAAAGTCTTTCCACGGGTCTTTATGGACAGACAGCGCTTGATTGATGCGGTCATTCAGCTCTTTGCGTTTTTCTTTATCATTCAATACGGATTGGACGTGGGACAAGCCGACACGTTCGATCCATGCAGATGTCCGCTCTAAATAGTTGGCTGTTTCACGATAGTATTGGAGATATGCGCCTGTGATTTCGATGACTTCTTCAGCCGTTTTGACTTTCATTAACAGATCGCCTGCACGCAGATGTGTGCCTCCGTTTCCGCCGACGTAAATTTCCCAGCCGCCGTCGATGCCGACAACGCCGATATCTTTAATGCCGGATTCAGCACAGTTTCTCGGACAAGCGGAAACCGCCATTTTAATTTTGTGAGGCGTGTAGAGCCCTTCAAATTTTTTCTCAAGGTCAATTCCGAGAGCCATTGAATCTTGCGTTCCGAAGCGGCAGAACTGTTCGCCTACGCACGTTTTTACGGTTCTGAGCGTTTTTCCGTAAGCAAATCCAGAAGGCATGTCAAGATCAGCCCATACTTTCGGAAGATCCTCTTTTTTGACGCCGATCAGATCGATCCGCTGGCCGCCGGTCATTTTCACTAGAGGAATTTCATATTTGTCGACGACATCGGCGATGCGCCGCAAGTCATTCGAATTGGTGACCCCGCCGTACATCCGCGGTACGACTGAATATGTGCCGTCTTTTTGAATGTTGGCGTGCATCCGTTCATTGACGAAGCGGGATTCTCTTTCATCTTCATATTCCTTCGGATTGATCATGCCGAGGTAGTAGTTAAGCGCAGGGCGGCATTTGGAACAGCCTTCCGCCGTTTTCCAGCCGAGCACGTTCATGACTTCTTTTGTATGGGTCAGCCCTTTTTCTCTGATTTCGGCCACGAGTTCGTCTCTTGAAAGGTCCGTACATCCGCAAATCGCTTCTTTTTGTGCTGAAGCATCAAATTCTGAGCCGAGCGTATGCTGGAGAATCTCTGCGACAAGCGGCTTACATCCTCCGCAAGAGCGCGATGCGCCTGTGCATGCTTTAATTTCATCCGTCGATGTGCATCCCTGCTCTTTGATCGCCTGAATGATCATTCCTTTCGAAACGCCGTTGCAGCCGCACACGATCTCATCGTCGCTCATCGCAGCGGTCAAGCTCATGCCTTCTTCCTGATTCAAAGGCTGCAAGATTGAAATTTTTGAAGTATCAGAAATATCCGCTCCTTTTTGAATCATGGAAAACAGCCTGTTTCCTTCGCTGCTGTCTCCGAACAGTACGGCGCCGATCACCTGATTGCCGCGCAGAACGATTTTTTTGTAGATTCCGTCCTGTTCGTCAAACACTTTGAGCGCTTTTTTGTCTTCTCCGTCATCCTCATTAAAGTCACCGGCAGAAAAGACCTCAACACCGGAAACCTTCAGCTGGGTAGATAAAACAGATCCTTCATACGGAGCCGTTTCAACGCCGCAGATTTTTTTGGCAAGCACTTTTGCCTGTTCATAAAGAGGCGCGACAAGTCCGTAGGCAATGCCCCTATGCTCCGCGCATTCTCCGACAGCGTAAATGTTGGGAACTTCGGTCTCCATGTAATCATTGACGACGATTCCTCTGTTTACCGGAAGGCCGCAGTCTTTGCCGAGCTGAACGTTCGGCTTGATTCCGACCGCCATGACGACCAAATCGGCCTCAAGCGTTGAGCCGTCTTTGAATTTTAAGCCTTCGACACGTGTTTCTCCGTAAATTTCTTCGGTCTGCTTTTCCAGTAAAAATTTCATGCCCTGCTTTTCCAGCTCTTTTTGCAAAAGCCGTCCTGCGGCTGCATCAAGCTGACGCTCCATCAAATATGGCGCGAGGTGGACAACGGTAACATCCATGCCAAGGTTGAGAAGTCCGCGCGCTGCTTCCAGTCCCAGCAGCCCGCCGCCGATAACTGCTGCTTTTTTGTACGTTTTGGAAGCTTCGAGCATGATATCCGTATCCTTGATATCACGGAAAGCTGTTACACCTTCTTTATCCGCTCCGGGCAATGGCAGAATAAAAGGGAGAGAACCTGTCGCCAAAATCAGTTCATCATACGGCTGGACTCTTCCCGTATCCGTGATGACGGTTTTGGACTCCGGATCAACTTTAACGACTTCTTCACCTGTATACAGCTGAATGCCGTTTTCTTCATACCAATCCCAATCATTCAGTGTAATGTCCTTAACATCCGTATCTCCTTGAAGCACTTTGGAAAGAAGAATCCGGTTATAGTTTGGGTGCGGTTCGCTGCCGAAAATCGTGATCTGAAACTCTTCGTTTGAAATTTTAAGAATTTCTTCAATGGCCCTGACCCCGGCCATACCGTTCCCTACAAGGACAAGCTGCTTTTTTTTCACTATGATCCTCCCCTTTTTCAAAACAATTCACTATACGCCCTAAACAAGTATTCTATTTACATCTTTAAAACTATCACAAATTATAGTTAATTTTGTAAACTTTTTATGACTTTTTATGACAATTTATTCACAAAATTGTCAACTGACGGACGAATTTTCACGGAGCAAACCTTAAATCCCGGCATGCTGCAGGACGGATCGAGCGTTTCCGCTATCAAATCGTTCACATTTTGCGAATCCGCCCAATGTATCGGTACAAAAACGGTATCCGGCCTGATGGCTTCCGACCATTTGCTCCTGACGATGATGCTGCCTCTTTTTGATTCCACCCTGACCAGCACCCGGTCGCCAATATTGTACTTTTCCGCCGTTTTCGGATGGATTTCCATAAATGATTCAAAGTGTCTCGCCTTGAGCGCAGCGCTCCTTCTCGTCTGTACCCCGGTTAAATAGTGAGACATCACCCTTCCGGTCGTCAGAATAAGGGGATACTCCTCAGTCGGTACATCTTTTTTGACCTTTGGTTCGTTCGGGACGACGCACATTCTTGCTTTTTTGTCCGGGTGGGAGAAGGATGATTCAAACAGGCGCTGTGTTCCAGGGTGCCCCTCTTCTGGACAGGGCCATAAAATGCCGCCTTCCTTTCTCAGACGTTCATAGGTGATGCCCGAATAGTCGGCAATTCCGCCGCGGCTCGCTTTTCTCAATTCATTAAAAACATCCTCTGCCGATCGATATGAAAAATAGCGGCCTTTTCCAAGCGCTTTAGCGATATCGCAAATAATTTGCCAGTCATGCCTCGCTTCACCGGGACACGGCTTTGAGGCTTCCCTTAATGTCACTCTGCCTTCCAGATTGGTCATCGTTCCTTCGTCCTCGAGATAGGATGATGCTGGGAGAACGACATCCGCGAGTATTGCCGTTTCAGAAAGAAACAAATCAACGGCGGCAAAAAACTTTAATTTACCCAAAGCGGATTTGACAAAGCCGGCGGTCGGGCTGGATACAACAGGGTTTGAACACATTAAAAACATTCCTGTAATTTCGCCTTCATGAACTTTCTTCATCATTTCATAAGCGGATACGCCTTTTCCCGGAAGATCTTCAGCTTTTATGCCCCAAACATCCGCAATATAGGCGCGGTCGGCTTCATTTTCAATCGAACGGTAACCTGGCAGCTGGTCTGCTTTCTGCCCGTGCTCCCGCGCCCCCTGCCCGTTTCCTTGCCCGGTGACGGCGCCGTAGCCGCAAGCATATTTGCCGATTTTCCCCGTTGATATTAGAATATTCAGTAAATTTCTTACAGCAGCCGTTCCGTCAGTCTGCTGTTCAACCCCTCTTGCCGTGAACAGCATTCCCGTCTCCTCGCGGGCGAATTTTACCGCGGCTTTTTTGATCTGCTCGATTTGTATCCCGGTTTTGGCCGAAATGTCTTCAAGCGATAAAGATGCTACATGGCGCTTGACCTCTTCAAACCCTTCAGCTCTATCTCTGATAAAAGCTCCGTCTGTCAGCTGTTCTTCAATGATGATTTTCAGCATTCCGTTTGCGAGCGCGGCGTCTGTTCCCGGCTTGATTTTCAAATGCAGGTCGGCGATCTTGGCCGTTGCCGTTTCGCGGGGATCAATGACGATGATGTACGCCCTGTTTTGCTTCGCTTCTTCAAAATACGGCATGATCGTCGGCTGGCACTCGGCGATATTCGTACCTGCGAGGATGATGACCCTTGCATGGGGGATCTCGGAAAGGGCATTTGTCAGTCCCCGGTCCATTCCGAAGGTTTGATTTGCAGCTGTTGCGGCCGCCGACATGCAAAGCCTGCCGTTGTAGTCAATATGCTTCGTCTTCAAGGCGACGCGGGCGAACTTCCCGAGCAGGTACGCTTCTTCGTTTGTAATGGACGCGCTGCCGTATACACTCAAAGCATCGCGGCCGTCTTCATGCTGGATCGCTGTTACTTGTTCTTTGATGTACTGAAGCGCTTCTTCCCATGATACACGGACAAATTCGCCGTTTTTTTTGATCAGCGGATGGGTGATTCTCTCTGAATGAAACGCGTGCTGATGGGCGTTCATCCCTTTCATGCACAGCCGCCCCTTTGTCGTCGGATTGTCTTTTCCGACCGCCGTGTATTTTTTTCTTGTCACAATCGTCTGTTCAATGAGCTGCATTTTGCACTGCATGCTGCAAAATGGACATTGGGTGTCATACGTTTTTTCGGATTGCACTTCTTTTTGCTTTGTGCGAAAGTACTTTAGCAATCGTTCTGTCATTTCACATCAGCCCTTTTATCATTTCTTGCTGAGCCAGCCGCTTTTCTTTTTCAAGCCGTTCGAACAGCTGGCCGCGAAGTCCGTTGTCAAATAAAACTTCCCGGATATGAATGATGCCGGCGCGTTCAATCCAATGCCCGATCTTCTCAAGATAGTTTGCTGTTTCGCGGTAATATTGAAGCAGGCCTTTCATGAGTTCACCCGCTTCCTCCGCCGAGTCGGCTACTGAAAGCAGCTCTCCCGGGGAAGCATGCTGTCCTCCTTGGCCGCCCGCATAAATCTCCCATCCTCCGTTTACTTTGAGAAGTCCGATGTCATGAACTGAAGCGTACACGCAATCGTCCAAACAGCCCGACACCCCAATGGAGACCTTGGCCGGAATGAGGAGGGATTCTGCTGCTTTTTCCAAGTCTGCTGCCAATGTTTGAATCTGCGGTGATCCGCATGGGCACGTTTTAACCGCGGCGATCCGCTGCTGTTGCGGCAGGCAATACGGCATGCCGAGTTCTTCTTTCACGCGCTCTATATGCTCCGGCTTGATGCCGGCAAGCTTTAATCTCTGATGGTGTGTCATGTACACCTCTTGAATTTGATATTTTTCAATCACTCCTGCAATGCGCTTCAGCTCTTCGGCATTCGTCCGGCCTCCGTACATTTGCGGGATGATGGCATCCGTCTCCTCTTCGTGCTCCTCATAGGCGATGTCCGGACGGATCATTTTTAAATAGTAGTGAAGCGCGGGCACGCAAATCCGGCATCCGCTGCTATTTTTCCAGCCGAGCGCCGAGATGACTTCGTGAACGGAAGAAAGATTTCTCATCTGTATTTCGTTCACGACTTCATCTTCCGTGAATGAAGTGCAGGCGCACATCGGTTGTTCCGCCGCAGATATGTGACCATCATGTTCGGCGGTATGGAGGAGCAGTTCCTCGACCAACGGCCTGCAGCCGCCGCATGACCCGGAAGCTTTTGTACAGCGTTTGACCTCCTCGGCCGTCTTTAAACCGTGCGTCTGTATCGCTTCCATGATCATGCCTTTTGAAACCGCGTTGCATTGGCAGATCGTTTCACGAACCGCCATAGAAGCGACTGAACTGTCTTCCTCCGATTGAAACAGCTCTTTTTTGACAACGGTAATATCCCTTTGTTTGATGATGCTTTCCAACAGCCTTTGGCTGCCGCTGGTGTCTCCGTATAAAATGACGCCGGCCATTTTATCCCCTTGAAAGACCGCTTTTTTATAGACTCCGGCCGCTTCGTCTAAAAGTTTAATAGCCGTCGTCGAGTCGTCCTCTGTGATTTTCCCTGCCGAAAAGACGTCGATTCCGGACATTTTTAAAGCCGCGGACTGAACGGAGCCCTGATAACCGGAACATTCGAGGCCGCAAATATGTTTGGCCAGCACTTTCCCCTGCTCATACAGTGGCTTGACTAAGCCGTAGACCGTTCCGTTATGCTCCGCGCATTCACCGACGGCGTAGACATTTGGAACATTTGTCTCCATATAGTCGCTGACGATGATCGCCCTGTTGGTTGAAATACCGCTCGCCTTGGCCAGTTCGATATTCGGTCTGACACCGGCAGCCATGACGACGAGATCGGCGCTGATCTTCGTCCCGTCTTTAAACCGCACACCCTCGGCGCGCGATGTTCCTAAAATCGCCTCTGTATCTTTCTCCAAAAGAAAATGGATCCCTTGACGCTCCAGCTCTTTCTGGAGCATGGCAGAAGCCGGCGGATCAAGCTGAGTCTGCATGATGGAGGAAGAGTGGTGAACCACATCAACCTTCATCCCGAGGTTTGCCAATCCCCGCGCCGCCTCAAGGCCCAATATTCCCCCGCCGATGACGGCCGCTTTTTTAAATCGCTTTGATGCGTTTATGAATGCCCGGCAATCGTCTATTGTTCTAAAACCATATACCCCTTCTTTGTCTGCACCATGAACCGGGAGGATAAACGGGGAAGAGCCCGTCGCAATGATCAGTTTGTCATAAGCGATTTCGCGGTTTTGATCTGTCGCCACCGTTTGATTAACCGTATCGATTGCGACAGCCGTTTCCCCTGTATAAAGGGTAATCCCGTTTTCTTCATACCAGCTCCGGCTTTTTGTCATCACATCGTTCCAATCCGTTTCTCCCTGAAGGACAGAAGACAGCAGAATCCGGTTATAGCCCGGGTGTGGTTCGCTGCCGATGATGACGATCTCAAACCGGCTCCCGCCGTGTAGTGAAATCTCTTCGGCCGTGCGAACCCCTGCCATGCCGTTTCCTATTAAAACAAGCCTTTGTTTCCCCATTTTCTCCCCTCCCCTCTGCAGCTTTGCTCCGGATTATTATTTCACATTGCATCGCTAAAGCGTGCAAACCTGTTACATTTCCTGACAAAAAATTTTAGAAACAGGACGGTTTGACCAGTACCCATTGACGACGATTCAACGGCTTTGGCCGCGATGTTAAAGTTCAACATTTCATCACATTTTTTATCACGTTCCGCTTGTTTCTTTTCCTTCAATCTACTAGGCTTATAAGTACAGAACATAAAGAACGGGGGAGGAGAATGCTACCGATTAAAAGAAGGGAGCAGATTTTGGCTTGGATCAAAGAAGAAGAATCTCTGCGCATTTCGGAAATTTCGAAAAGGCTGAACGTCTCTGAAATGACCGTTTACCGCGACATTAAACCGCTCGTTGAAAACGGGCAGGTCATCAAGACCGCAGGCGGAATTACGCTAAACAAGCCGAAGCAGCAGCTTGGGCAGCTTTGCGTCGTTTGCGGAAAAGGGGCAGGTTCGAGGCTTGCCGTGCAAATTGTCAAAAACGACAGCCAAATTGAACAGTTTTGCTGCGTGCATTGCGCAATGCTCCGCTATGAGAAAGTGAAAGATGATGTATCACAGATTATCTGCAGGGATTTTTTGCTGGATACGACGATCAGCGCCAAAGCTGCCGTCTTTTTGCTGGATACAGATCTTCATTTGAACTGCTGCGAGCCGCATGCGCTCCCTTTCGCTTCTGAAGCAGAAGCGCGGAAATTCAAAAAAGGCTTTGGCGGACAGCTGTTATCGTTTGACGATGCCGCGCTTCTGGTCCAGAAAACGATGAAGAACAGCTGCTGCAGCCTGAAGACATGAAATTTTGTTAAGAGATTGGATGAATGTGATGAAAAGAGCAACACTCTGGGCAGTTCTGGCTGTTCTTTGTACCATTCTGCTGCCAAAAGCCGCTTTTGCTCACGCTTATATCGTACAATCAACTCCTGCTGAAAATCAGGAGCTGAAAAAAGCGCCTGAAGAAATTAAGATCGAATTCAATGAAGCGATTCAGAACGGGTTTCATTCGATAACGGTCAGAAATTCGTCGGGTGAACGGGTAGATTCCGGCAAAACGGAAATCGACCCCCAAAACGCAAAGATCATGACCGTCAAGCTGAAACCGAAGTTAAAGGATGATATCTACTCGGCCGAATGGAGAGCCGTATCCGCAGACGGTCATCCTGTATCAGGCACGATCCCTTTTAGTATCGGAAACATTCAAGGCGGGCTGCCGAAAGATCAGCAAAATCAAGCATCAGGCCTGCCGGCAGCCGATATCGTCATTGAACGCGTCCTTTTGTATACCGGTTTCTCCCTGTTCATGGGAGCCGCTCTTTTTCAGCTCGTCTGGCACCGACCTGAAAACGGCTGGCCGGGTGACAAAAAGCGCCGTCTGAAGCGGATCACGAATGTGGCGCTCTTATTGACAGGGGCTGCCATCATCATTCAGCTGCCACTGCAAACAAAAACAAACGCAGGCGTTTCCTGGATCGGGGCTTTTCAGCCTTCGCTTTTAAAAGAAACGCTTCTGAATACGACGGGCGGAACGCTGTGGCTGATCAACATCGCCATCATCGCCTTGCTTGTTTTCTCTTCGAATAGAAAAGGCCTGAAGAGCGCGATCTTGAGCCTGTTCCTTTTTGCCGGACTATTGTTCGTCAAATCGCTCGACGGCCATGCCGCTTCGACGAGCGCAGGCTATATGACAATCGCGATGAACTTCATCCATCTGAATGCCGCTTCCATTTGGACTGGCGGACTCGCGATGTTTGTGCTGTTTTTCGGAAAAGACTGGCTGAAGCCTGACAAAAGTTTGATATGGGAAACCATTCGGCGCTTCTCGCCATGGGCGCTCGCTTCAGCAGGGCTACTCATATTCTCGGGCCTTTTCAACAGCTTTTTCATTGTTCATACACTGGATAACCTGTTCGGGACGGCTTACGGAAAAGCGCTCCTTGTGAAATCGGCGCTCGTCCTTCTCATGATCGGACTCGGGGCATTTCACTATTTTCGTTTTAGAAAAGCGCCGAAACAGCAGGGCGGCCGTTCGATGAAAGCTGAATGGGCGGTCGGGCTTCTCATTCTGCTGACCACGGCGGTTTTCACCAATATTCCAAGTCCGCCCGCGCCGCTGCCGCAGCCTTTCAGTGAGACGAAGCAGCTGACGGAAGGAAATACGCTGTCACTCCGAATCAGCCCAAACATGCCGGGCTCAAATACGTTTGAAGTCACCGTCAGAAACAGAAAAGGAGACGTCGTCAAAGATATCCAAAAAATTGAATTAACCGTTGAGAAAACCGGGCTTTTCGGGGATGACAAGGAAAGCACGTTCAGCCTCAGCAAAAATAAAGACGGTGTTTTCCAAACGAAAAATTTAAATTTAAGCGAAGACGGCATCTGGAAGATCCGCGTTCACGGATTAACGGCGTCATTTGAGGAAATCAGAACAGTTTTCAATGCAAAAATTAATAAAAAGGAGTTTTGATTATGTTGAAAAAGACATTATGGATGGGTGCAATCCTAGCATCATTTTTGCTTTTCTCCGTGCCGGTCAGCGCACATGTCACGGTAAAACCGACCGAATCAGCAGCAGGCTCATGGGAAACATACACTGTCAAAGTACCGGTTGAAAAAGACAACGCCACGATCAAGGTCGTTCTCAGCATGCCGGACGGTGTTGAATTTCAGCAGTATGAACCGGTGCCGGGGTGGAAAACAAGCACTGAAACCGGCAAAAACGAAAAAGTAACAAGGGTGACGTGGGAAGCCGAAAACGGCGGCATTCAGCCTGGTGAATTCCAGCAGTTTACCTTCACCGCCAAAAACCCTGACAAAGAACAAAAGGCCGCCTGGAACGCATACCAATATTATAAGGACGGCACAATTGTCGAGTGGACCGGTGATGATGACGCCGATACCCCGCATGCAATCACAAGCATTGTCGACGCTGCAAAACTCGGACACGAAACGGTTGATGCACACGGCGCTTCAACGAAACAAAACGCTGCCGCAGAAAATGAAGACAGTCAAGGAGGACAAGGGATTCAAACCGCTTCCCTGATCCTGTCGATCCTCGCCGTGCTTCTTGGAGGTGCTGCGCTGCTCTTGACAGTGCGGAAAAAGAAATCGTAAAAAATGAAATGCTGTCGGGAACAACCCGACAGCATTTTTGTTTCATTTCAGTCCGAATCCTGCACGATCTGATAATACATGCCCGTTTTTTGATCGACCACCGGCTCCAAATGAAGCCCGTCATCAGTCTCAAATGTACCATTCAGGCGATCTGCATCCCCTGTATATAACGTGTACTTTCTTCCCTTAGGGGTTGTGAACGGCGCGGAAGCTTCCGCATTCTCCGTTTTCGGGTGGTCCGATTTTACAATTGCGTAATTTAAGTCGCGGTACCATTGATAGTTGCCGTTTTCCCTTTTGATGTGTGCGAGGCCAATCCCCTCTCCCTCCGAATCGCCGAATCGAAAAACGACGACTTGTTCACCGTTTAAATCGATTTTGTCTATAATATCGTCTTTTGTAATGCTTTCATAACGAATGCCGTTCTCAATCGCTTTCTGTTCGCTGTTCACCCATTTGGTTTGTTCCTCAGCCTCTTGGGCGCTCGCACATCCGGCGAGCCAGATCAACAAGAAGAATAAAACTGTTCGTTTTTTCATCCGCTTCCTCCGACTTTAATTGTTTTTTGGCCATTATATGAATTCGGCCAGCGTTGAATATTTCCTCTTTTCAGGGAAATTTCCGAAGCGGCGATTCAAAAATCCGCAAACTTATCTTACAATAGAAAAAGTTCTGAATGATCGAGTAGGGAGAGATCGTTAGTATGAAAGTATCGGTTCTGTTTGTCTTGCTTGCGGCAATTTTATGGGGAACGACGGGAACAACCCAGGCATTTGCGCCGAAAGAGGCGGCACCTCTTGTGTTCGGCGCTGTCAGAATGGCTGTCGGCGGCATCACCCTGCTCTTGTTCGCGGCTTTCCGCGGTCAATTGAAACGAAGCGGCTGGCCCGTTAAAACGCTGATCATCGCAGCATTGAGCATGGCATTTTACCAGCCTTTCTTTTTTTCAGCCGTCAGCCTGTCAGGAATCGCCGTCGGAACGGTCGTCGCCATCGGCAGCGCTCCGATTATTGCCGGCTGCCTCGAATGGCTGGTGTTCAAAAAGGTTCCGCAGACGAAATGGTGGATCGCAACTGCTGCAGCGATAGCAGGCGTAGCCTTATTATTCATTCCCTCCGCCTCATCGGGGGGGAGCTTTCTCGGCATACTGCTCGCACTTGGCGCCGGTCTTTCCTTTGCCGTCTACACGCTGACAAGCAAGAAACTCCTGCAAAAGCAAAAGCCGGAGGCTGTCACAGGCACCGTATTCTTTTTAAGCGCTGTATTGCTTGCCCCGTTGTTGTTTCTGTACGATCTCGGCTGGATCTCATCGGTTCAGGGAATGGCTGTCAGCCTCTATATCGGGGTCATTGCAACCGGAGCCGCGTACCTGTTATTTACGACAGGATTGGCAAAAGTGCCCGCCTCAACGGCGGTGACGCTGTCGCTTGCTGAACCGCTTACAGCGTCGCTGTTGGGAACCGTGCTTGTCAGGGAATCGCTGCCTCTTGTTTCCTGGGCCGGGATCGCCCTGCTTCTTTTAGGCATTTTTTATATTTCCTATCAGCCCAAAAAGGATAAAATAAACGCTGAACAGATGAAAGCGTAAAAAAAACCCGCCCGGGGATATACGGGCGGGTTTTCATGTTGTCTTGTTATTCATCCAAACCGATGGACAAATATTTTGTTTCCAAATACGGCTCGATGCCTTCCAGTCCGCCTTCGCGTCCGATACCGCTTTCCTTCATGCCGCCGAAAGGCGCCTGAACGGTTGACGGTCCGCCGTCATTCCAGCCGAGAATGCCGTAATCAAGGTTTTCGGATAAATAGATGCCGCGGCGGTAGTTTTCCGTAAAGAAGTATGCCGCTAAACCGTAAGGCGTATCATTGGCGAGCTTGACCGCTTCGTCCAGCGTTTTAAAAGACGTAATCGGCGCAACGGGGCCGAATGTTTCCTCATGCATGATCGTCATTGAAGGATCAACATCCGTCAGCACTGTCGGATGGACAAAGTAGCATGATTTCTCATCATCGCTTTCATATTCGGCGCCGATGAGAACTTTCGCCCCTTTATTCACCGCGTCATTGATTTGATCGACGATTTTTTGGAAGCCGTTTTTATTGATGATCGGCCCGATTGATACACCTTCTTCGAGTCCGTTCCCGACTTTCAGCTTGGCAACTTCCGCGCGGAGTTTTTCTGCAAATTCATCCTTAACCGATTCATGAACGATCAGACGGTTTGCACAGACGCACGTTTGTCCGGCATTCCTGTATTTCGAAAGCATCGTCTGCTTAACGGCGAGGTCAATGTTGGCATCTTCATCAACGATCAGCGGGGCATGGCCGCCGAGCTCCATTGACACATGCTTCACCGTCTCGGCGCTGTTTTTCATTAAATGTTTGCCGACAGGTGTTGACCCGGTGAACGTAATCTTGCGGATCAGCGGATGGCTTGTAAAAATAGAGCCGATCTCTTGTCCGTCGCCGATCACACATTGAAGGACGTCTTTCGGAATGCCCGCTTCGTGCCCGAGACGGACGAGCTCAAGCGCCGTTAAAGGCGTATCAGGCGCCGGCTTGATGATAAAGGTACAGCCCGCCGCCAAAGCCGGCCCCGCTTTTCTCGTGATCATCGCCGCCGGAAAATTCCACGGGGTAATCGCCGCAACAGGTCCGACTCCCTGGCGTGTGACGATGATGCGCTTGTTCGTCACAGAGGCGGGAACCGTTCTTCCGTAGATGCGCTTCGCTTCCTCCGCATACCATTCGATATAGCCTGCGCTATATAAGACTTCGCCCTGCGCTTCAGCGTACGGCTTGCCGTTTTCAAGCGTAATCAATTTTGCCAGCTCGTCCTTCTGCTCCACAATTAAATCAAACCATTTTTTCAGCAAGCCCGCTCGTTCTGCAGCCGATGTTTTCGACCATTTTTGAAATGCCTCATGCGAGCGTACGACAGCTTCTTCGACTTCCTTTGCGGATTGCTGGGGAACCGATTTGATTTTTTCTCCAGTCGCAGGATTATATACTTCTAGCATGCTGGTCATGTTGAATCTCCTCCCCTTTACGTTTTGAACTGCTGTTGTATAAAAGAAAACCGATCAATGTCCATCCCGCCAAGATCAGCCACTCATACGGCCATGTGAGCGCGGCCGGCATGCCTGGCAAATAAAAGGCAAGGAAGATAACACTTAAGAGGATAGCAGATATACCCGTTGTTTTCCACTTATTGATTTTATACGGCCTGTGTAAATCCGGCTCTGTTTTTCTCAGCTTCATGAATGCAATCGAGACGATCAAATATCCGACTATAATACCTGTTCCCCCTGCATTGACGATCCAAACAAGGGCAGGGCGTCCGAGCAGCGGGGCAAAAAACGCCAGCGCACCCAGAAATAAAATTGCATTAGTCGGCGTTTTATACTTCGGATGGATGAAGCCGAACCATTTCGGCACCATGCCCTTTTCCGACATTGCAAACAGAATCCGGCTCGCGCCGATGATAAATGCGTTCCAGCTCGTAATGATTCCGGCGACGCCGCCGAGGACAAGCACCGTGCCGAACAGCTGGTTCCCGAGCAGATTGACCATTGCATCCGCGGTTGCCAAAGAAGTCGTCGCAAGCTCGCTTTCTGACAGACCCATCGTTACGCCGAATACAATCAGCAAATAAAACACGACCGCACTGATAATCGAAATAATCAAAATTTTGCCGATGATTTTTTTCGGGGCATTAATTTCAGCCGCAACCTGAGGGATGACGTCAAATCCGACAAATAGAAACGGAATCATGACAAGGACGGACATCATACCGGAAAACCCGTCTTTAAAAAGGGGCTGTACATGTTCGAAATCACCGTTTACCAAGGCGCCGCCCAAAAGGAGAAAGCCCGTGGCGATAATCGCAATCGTAAAGACCGACTGAAAAATCGCGGCCGGCTTGACGCCGAAGTAATTGAGCGCTGTCAGGACGACCGCACCTCCCGAACCGATCAACACCCAAGTGACATACACGTCCCAGCCGCTTAGCGACCAGAGAAACCCCTGATGTTCGACAGGCAGGACGTAATCGATGACGGTAGGCAATGCGACCGCCTCAAATGTAATCACCGAAACATAGCCGAACAGCACACCCCAAGCGGCGACAAAAGCCGTTTTTCGTCCGAACGCCCTGTAGACGAAAATCAAGCCGCCACCCGTTTCAGGGATGGCAGAAGACAGCTCCGCGTACGTTAACCCGATTAAGATGACGAGTATGCCGCCGATGATAAACGCGATCGTGCTGCCCAAAAAGCCGGCTGTCGAAATCCAGTCGCCGGAAAGGACGACCCAGCCCCAGCCGAGCATAGCTCCGATCGCTAAAAATAGCACATCCGTCTGCGACATCGTTTTTTTCATTTGCTGTTTACCCATCAAAATCCGCTCCTTCTTTTAGAAGATGTCAAACTAGAGCTGTTCCAGCGCTTCTTCAATGATGCCGAACCCTTCCTCAAGTAATTCATCAGTAATGACGAGCGGAGACAGAAAACGGATAATGTTGCCGTTGATCCCTGCCGTCAACAAGAGCAGACCGTGTTCATTGGCGTACTTGGCAATCTTGGCCGCAGCTGCTTTGTCCGGCTCCCGCGTCTTTTCGTCCCGGACAATTTCAATCGCAGCCATTGCGCCAAGTCGGCGGACTTCCCCAATCTGCGGATATTTCATCTTCCATTCAAGCGCCCGCTCTTCGATGGCTTTGCCGATTTCTTCAGAGCGCTTGTTGAGCTGTTCCGATTCGATAATATCGAGCACTGCCAAAGCGGCTACGCATCCAAGCGGACTTCCGGCGTAGGTGCCCCCGAGTTCACCCGGATCCGCCGCATCGAGCATTTCCGCCCGGCCGATGACGCCGCTGAGCGGAACGCCGGCAGCCAGCGATTTTGACACTGTCACAAGATCAGGAACGACATCAAAATGCTCAATCGCAAAATATTTGCCCGTTCTGGCAAAGCCTGTTTGAATCTCATCAGCGACAAAAACGATGCCGTGTTTTTGGCAGAAGGCTGCGACATGCTGCACAAACCGTTTTGAAGGAATGATAAAACCGCCTTCTCCCTGTACCGGCTCCATGACGACGCAAGCAACCGTCTCCGGAGCAACAGACGAGACGAAGAAATCGTCAAACGCCTGAATAACCATGTCATCATAGCTTTCATCAGTCATCCCTTCAGGCTTTCTATAGTAGTAAGGAAACGGCGCCTGATATACCTCGGGTGCAAAAGGACCGAATCCGAATTTGTACGGTTTCACCTTGCTCGTCATGCTCATCGTCATGTTTGTGCGTCCGTGGAATCCGCGGGTAAAAGAAACGACGGCTTGACGCTTCGTATATTTTCTGGCGATTTTCACGGCGTTTTCTACGGCTTCCGCACCCGAGTTCAGGAAAATCGCTTTTTTCTCATGGGCGCCCGGCGCAAGCCGGCAAAGCTTTTCCGCCAATTCCAAATAGGCCGGATACATCATGACGTTAAAACCGGGATGGATGAGCTGTTCGGCCTGCCGCTTGACAGCTTCTACAACTTTCGGATGTGAATGCCCGACATTTAATGTGCCGATCGCCCCGGCAAAATCGATAAAACGGCGTCCGTCAATATCATATAAAACGGCACCTTCCCCTTTAGCGGCCAGATGACGATTTCCGTTGGAGACACCCCTTGCCACGAATTGATCCCGTTTGGCCTGCCAATCTTCCGTTGTGAATGCTTTTGTGTTCCGACTCATAAAAAATCTCTCCCCCACTTTTATTTCTTATAATTCTGAATATTTTTTGGTATGATGAAAAGTACCAATCATTAATTTTTGATGGTACCAGAGGGAGGCGCTATGATCACAATACCGATTGACCGCTCCAAGGGCGCGGAATATATTTATCACCAAATCTATCAACGGATTAAAGAAGAAATTTTCAGCCGCAACCTTTTGCCGGGGAAAAAGCTCCCATCCAAGCGAGAGCTCGCCGAAACATTGAACGTCAGCATCAATTCGGTCAACGCCGCCTACCAGCAGCTTCTGGCAGAAGGTTATCTTTATTCGCGTGAAAGAAAAGGCTTTTTTGTAGAGCAGATCGAAACGTTCCACGCCAGCCGTCACCCCGGTCCCCTTCAATTGGAAAAAGAACTGGTTGAAGAGCCTGAAAGCAAAGACGGCTGGATCTCGTTTTCCCATATGAGCGTCGATACGGCGCATTTTCCGTTTAAAACATGGCTTCGCTGCGAACAGAAAGCGGTTTCTTCACATGTTGACGAACTCGGAGAAATGACGCACCCGCAAGGCGTCTACGAAGTGCGCCAAACGATCGCACGCTTTATCGCTTTAACGAGAGGCGTCAAATGTCTCCCCGAACAAATCGTGATCAGCGCAGGGACGCAGTCCTTAATTCACACGCTCCAGGACCTTCTCCCCGCCTCAGCCGTCTATGCGATGGAGGAGCCGGGATACAGCCGCATTTATCGACTGCTGAAAAATGAAGGAAAAGAAGTCGCCACGATTCAGCTCGACCATAAAGGAATGCGGATCAGCGAGATTCACCGTCTGAATCCGGACGTTTTATTTGTCACGCCTTCACACCAGTTTCCAACAGGAATCATTATGCCGGTATCGAGGAGGATTCAGCTTTTAAACTGGGTTTCCGACGGGGCAAACCGCTATATTGTGGAAGACGATTATGACAGCGAATTTAAATACGGGAGCGATACGATCCCCGCCCTGCAAAGCCTTGACCGCTCTGAAAAAGTCATCTACATCGGCACTTTTTCAAAATCGCTTCTTCCGGGCCTGAGAATCAGCTATATGGTACTGCCGCAAAAGCTGCTGAAGCGATACAGAAAAAGGCACCATTTCTCGATTCAATCGAGCAGCGTCTTAACGCAGCTCGCCCTGCAGGAACTGATCGAATCGGGGGAGTACCAAAAGCACATTAAGAAAATGAACCAGATTTACGAAAAAAAGCGGACAAGGCTGATCGGAAGCCTTGTCAAACACTTTAACGGCCGGGTCAAAATTAAAGGCGAGAGCGCAGGCCTTCACTTTGTGGCCGATTTTGAAACGGATAGAAGTGAAGAAGAGGTTTTATTAAGAGCAAAGGAAAGGCGGGTCGAGGTTTACGGCATGAGTCGGTTTACGTTAAAGAAAGAGCAGACAAAACATGAAGGAACGGTATCGCTCGTGCTCGGATTCGCCAAAATCGCTGCCGATCAGATCGACGAAGGGACTGCCAAGCTTTATGAAGCGGTATGCGGTGATGAGAAGCTTTAAAAATACCGGCAGGTTCTTTCCTGCCGGTATCAGCCTGGCTTTAAAAAGCCGACATCTGGTCCGTTTACCACCGTTCCTTTTCTACCTTGAGAACCGCCTCGATCAGTCCCGGAAACTGCTCCTCCAATTCCCGTTTGCAGAGGGAGTAATAATGATGCTTCCCTTCGATGCGGACTTTGAGCAGACCCGCTTCCCTCAGCACCTTGAAGTGGTGGGACAGCGTAGACTTTGCAATATTGAGATTTGTGCACGTACCGCACGTTTTCTCGGCTGTGTCAGCCAATGCTTTGACAATCTCAAGCCTGTAAGGATCACTCAAGGCTTGGAGAACGGCTGTTAACTTCATTTCATTTGTTTTCATGGGTTAAATGTATCATAATCCTAACTTCAAGACAATTCATCAAGGAGGCAAATGGGTTGCCGGCAATGCAAGGACATGTTACGATTCAATTGTTCGAAGATTTTCGAACAATCAATTCCCTGTGTATACAACGCACACGAAAAGGAATTCTAAATGACATAATGGAGGTTTGATCCAATGATCGTATTGCAAGCCTATATGAAAGTAAAACCAGAAAAACGAGACGCCTTTCTCGAAAGCGTACAACCGCTTCTTAAACATTCAAGAGCTGAAGCCGGCAATGCCCAGTACCAGCTGTTTGAAGATACCGAACATGCCAATACATTTGTCATGCTTGAGCAATGGAAGGATCAAGACGCGCTTGACGCACATAATCAGACAGAGCATTTTCAAGCTTTCGTTCAAGCGGCGGGCGACCTTTTATCAGAACCCCTGAATGTGGTTAAAACGCACACAACGGATTAAAGAAAGGATGAGTTTCTAATGAATGAAGTATTGAAAACATTGAAAGACCATAGATCAATCCGCAGCTATACAGATGAGCCCGTGAGCCCTGAACAGCTGGACGACATTATTCAAGCCGTTCAAGCCGCGCCGAATTCCATTAACGGCCAGCAGGTCACCGTGATTACGGTTCAGGATGAGGAACGGAAAAAGAAAATTGCCGAACTGGCCGGCGGACAGGTCTGGATCGAGCAGGCCCCTGTTTTCCTTTTGTTCTGCGCGGACTTCAACCGTGCGAAAATCGCCCTTGAGAAAAACGGCGAAACGCTTGCGATCACAGACGGAATGGAATCCGTGCTTGTCGGAGCTGTCGACGCAGGCATCGCCCTCGGGACGGCCACAGCAGCCGCTGAATCGATGGGACTTGGCACTGTGCCGATCGGCGCGGTCCGCGGCCGTGCAGAAGAGTTGATCAAACTGCTCAATATTCCTGAATACGTCTTCCCTGTCGCAGGACTTGTCGTCGGCCATCCGGCGGACCGCTCCGCCAAAAAGCCGCGCCTCCCGGAACAAGCGGTAAGGCACAGCGAAACGTATCAACCGGATTTAAAACCGCTGATCGACGCGTACGATGAAGAAATATCCGAATACATGACAAAACGGACTAACGGACAGGAAACAAGAAACTGGTCTCAGGGCATATCCGCTTATTACAATAAAGTGTACTATCCTCACATCCGTGAAATGCTTGAGAAACAAGGATTTAAACTCGAATAGATGCTTTAGGCTATCGGTGATCGATAGCCTTTTTCCATGCGTTCCATTCCACATTTCGATGAGCATCGAAGGTCTTTACATTTACACTATGTAAAAAAGGAGTGGAATACATGAAATCATTTGCAAAGTATCAAACATTTCTGGATCTCCATCATCAGTCAGACCCATTCGTTCTGCCAAATGCATGGGATGCAGCCAGCGCCAAAGCATTTCAAAACTGCGGTTTTAAAGCAGTCGGGACAACCAGCGCCGGAATCGCTATGTCCCTCGGCTATCCCGACGGCGAACATCTCCCCTTTGAAACATTGCTTTCCGTACTGAAAACCATCACGGATGCCGTCGATATTCCCGTCAGTGCAGATCTTGAAGCGGGTTACGGCCAAACACCGGAAACAGTCGCTGAAAACGCAAAAAAAGCCGCAGCTGCCGGGGTTGTCGGTATGAATATTGAAGACGGAACGAAAGACCCCTGCCGGCCGCTTTCTGATGCAACATTAATGGAAGAAAAAATAACGGCTGTTAAAAAACTGAACCTTCCTGTTTTAATCAATGCCCGTACGGATGTGTACTGGCTCAATGCTGACGCCCCCGGCTCCCGTCTTCAAGCAGCAGTCCGGCGGGCAAATCGGTACAGTCAAGCAGGCGCGGACTGCATTTTTATCCCCGGAGCCGATGATGCAGGCACCATTGCCGGGCTGAGAAAAGGTATATCCGGGCCGATCAACGTGCTGGCCGGCTCACACACCCCCTCTTTACAGATTCTTTCCGAACTGGGGATTGAAAGGATCAGCTGCGGATCCGCCCCTTTCAGAGCTGCACTGTCACTGGTGAAAAAGATCGGTGAAGACATCATCCGCCGCGGCGCCTTCAATCGTATGACGGACGGCGTGCTTTCATACGGAGAAGCGGCTGATTGGATCAGCCTTCATCGTGACCCAAAACAAAATCGTTGACCGAAACTGTTCGGTCTGTTAATATTTCATTTATGAAAACTCATGGGTTTTTTAGTGACCCATGAGTTTTATCATTGCGAAAGAAGGAGCCGGAATGAACGAAAAAAAAGCAGCAGTCTTAAGGGCCGCCAAAAAGCTGTTTGCCCAAAAAGGCTATCACAATGTTGCAATGCAAGCGATCGCTGAAGAATGCAAAATGTCAAAAGCATCTATTTATAAACTGTTTCAATCTAAAGAAGATCTTCTGCTGGCATTGATCAAGTTCAGAAAGCATGAAATGCTGAACAAAAGCGCCGTCATCAATACGGAAACCTCGCTGACGCCGAAAGAAAGATTCGCTAAAAAAATCGCTTTGGAGATTACGGAATTCAGGGAAAACCGCCAATTTATCAATTTCATCTCCAATGAGGGATCATCTCCGGATACCGCAGTATTTAAAAAGCATCTGAAAGAAACAAAATCAATGATTATCAGCTGGCATAAAGACTCTATCATTCAAGCGTACGGCGAAGAGGTCGAGCCGTTTATATGGGATATCGTCATCATTTTCCACGGGCTGATGAGGGAATTCCTGTTTTTAGTCGGCACTGGAAAAGCGCAGCCTGACGTTAAAACGATTCCGCCATTCATTATGTCAGTTCTGGACCTCTTCATAGAGAAAAAGCTGAACGAAGATCAGAAAAGTTCATTAAATGAAGACATTATTGCCTCCTATTCGAATTTCTCATCATGCTGGGCACCGCCCAAAAAAGAGGAATTGCTTGAAGACCTTTTGCAAAAACTGAAAACCAAGATTTCTTCGCTGCCACAAGACGATGTTTCCGTGACAGAATTGCTGTCTGCCGCAGATTTGCTGAGCGAGGAGCTTTTCGCCAATGAGCCACGCACGTATTTAATTAAGGCTCTCCTTGATTACCTTGGAAAAATCGAGGCCATCCAATACGATGTTTCACAAATACAAACGATTAGTATAAAAGAATAAGAGGGATTGATATGAGTACAGGAACTGAACAACAGACATACAACAGAAATATCATCGTAGGTTTGCTTATTGCCGGGGCGTTTATCGCGATCTTGAACCAAACGCTCCTGGTTACCGCACTGCCGCATATTATGGCAGACTTGAACATAGACGCTACAAAAGCTCAATGGCTGACAACGGCGTTCATGCTGACAAACGGGATTCTCATTCCGATTACCGCCTTTTTGATCGAAAAATTCTCGAGCCGCGCGCTCGTCATCGCGGCGATGAGCATCTTTGCGGCGGGAACAGTCGTCGGTGCGGTGGCGCCTAACTTTCCGGTTCTTCTGGCGGCGCGGATCATTCAGGCCGCAGGCGCCGGAATTATGATGCCGCTCATGCAGACGATCTTTTTAACGATTTTCCCGGTTGAAAAACGCGGGGCTGCAATGGGCATGGTCGGCTTGGTGATCGCATTTGCACCGGCCATCGGACCGACATTGTCAGGCTGGATCGTCGACAGCTTTACATGGAGATACTTATTTTATATTATTCTGCCAATTGCACTGATTGATCTTGTGCTTGTCATCTTGCTGATGAAAAACGTCACGAAATTGAGAGAAACATCAGTGGACATCATATCTATTATCCTGTCCAGCCTGGGTTTCGGCGGTTTATTGTACGGCTTCAGCAACGCCGGATCAGAAGGCTGGGGGAGCAATACTGTTTTAATTTCCTTTGCAGTCGGTGCGGTCGCCCTGTTCTTCTTTATCTCTAGACAATTGAAAATCAAAAGGCCGATACTCGAGTTTCGCGTTTTCCAATCGTGGACTTTTACGATAACAACGCTACTTGGTATGATCGTTTTTGCATTAATGATCGGTACTGAGACCATTTTGCCGCTGTACACGCAAAACGTCAGAGACGTGACAGCTTTCGATTCGGGTTTGATGCTTCTGCCGGGCGCGATAGCAATGGGCATCATGTCGCCGATCATCGGCCGGATTTTTGACAAGATCGGCGGAAAAGGCCTTGCGATTATCGGGTTTGCCGTCTTGCTGCTGACGTCCATCCCGTTTGCGGACCTGCAAATGGATACTTCGCTGACATTTATTATCGTCATTTATACGCTGCGGATGATGGGAACTTCCATGATTATGATGCCTCTCACAACGGCGGGCATCAATGCCCTTCCGGCGCACCTCATTCCGCACGGAACAGCGATGAACAATACGATGCGCCAGATCGGCGGTTCGATCGGCACGGCTGTTCTGATTTCCGTCATGAGTAATTCAGCCAAAAACGCCGCGACATCTCATCCGTTAAATGCGCTCATTCACGGCATGAATTCCGCCTTTATCGTGGCCGCTGTCTTGGCGCTGATCGGATTTATCCTTTCGTTTACATTGAAAAAGAAGCCGCAGGCCGACAAACAAGGCCAGCCGGCCCGCTGATCATGTCACGCCAGTTCAATCGAACTGGCGTGTTTTTTTATATTCGCTTAACTGAGTCTGGGGCCCTTGCGGCGTTATGAGCATGAAAACCCGCTTTGCATCTCTCTGCCCTCTTCTCCTTGAACAGACAAAAAAGGCTGCCGGATAAGAACCGGCAGCCTCGCTCTTTTATTTCAATCCATTTTCGACTTCTTTCACCATTTCAGATACGGATTCAAGGCCTCCGCCTGACAGGTACCAGTAGCCTGGATCAAGGTATGTGATATGGCCGTTTTTATAGGCCTTTGTTGATTTTACAATTTCATTTTCGATGACTTCTTTTGCTGTTCCTTTTTCGCCGATGGCAGCGCTTCGGTCGATGACAAACAGGTAATCAGGATTCTTTTCAGAGATATATTCTGAAGAGACGCTTTGGCCGTGAAGGGAAACCTCGATGTTTTTATCGACAGGTTCAACGCCGAGCACATCGTGGATCAAGCCGAATCTTGAGCCGCTTCCATACGCGCTGATTTGCTTATCGCTCGTTAAGACGACCAATCCTTTGCCGCCTTTTTCTTTCGCCAGCTTGTTGGCTTTCTCTACTTTTTCATCGATTTTCGCAAGGGCTTCTTTGACAGCATCTTCTTTGCCGAAGATTTTTCCAATGTTTTCGGTATTTTCTTTAAAACTGTTCATGTAGTTCTTCTGGTCAAGCTCAATGTCGATCGTCGGAGCGATCTTTTTAAACTCGTCATACTGTTCAGACTGTCTGCCTTCGATGATGATCAAATCAGGCTCAAGCTCAGCAATTTTTTCAAAATCTGGCTCTTTTAGTCCGCCGACGCTTTCAAATTTGCTGTCTTTATATTTTTTCAAGTAAGACGGAAGGGTTTGTTTCGGAAGGCCGACAACGCGGTCGCTTAAGCCAAGCTCATCAAGCGTGTCAAGCATTCCAAAATTGAAGACAACGACTTTTTTCGGGTTTTTCGGTACATCTGTTGTGTCGCTGTTGTGTTTAATTGTGACGGTTTCTTTTTTAGAGGAAGATTTTGCATCTGTGTCAGCAGCTTTGTTTCCGCAGGCGGCTACGACAAGAACGGTTATCAATGCCATAATCAATAAAGATAGTTTTTTCAATTCAGGTCACCTCATCATTTAAAATATACACAGATTTTTTGATCTCCGATTTGTTGGATCGGAATGTCCATATCATAGATGTCTTTCAGCACCGGCGTTTGGATAATGTCTTCCGCCGGCCCCTCTTTTACAATCCGCCCGTTTTTCAGGGCTGCGATTCTGTCGGAATAAACCGAGGCGAAATTAATGTCATGAATGACAATAACGATCGTTTTTCCGCGATTTTCGACAAGGTCTTTCAAGAGCTTCATAATCTCTACTGAGTGTTTCATATCGAGATTATTCAATGGTTCGTCAAGCAATATATAGTCGGTATCCTGAGCAATGACCATCGCGATGAAAGCGCGCTGGCACTGGCCGCCGCTTAACTGATCAAGGTGTTTATGCTCAATGTCTCTCAGCTTCATGTAATCAATCGCTTCATCGACATATGCCCAGTCCTCTTTCGAGAGCCTTCCCTGTGAATAAGGAAACCTGCCGAAGCTGACGAGCTCCCTGACAGTCAGCCTGATGTTGATCTGGTTGGACTGCTTTAAAATGCTGATTTTTTTTGCTAAATCATTGCTTTTGTAAGCGCCGATTTCTTTGCCGTCAATCAGCACTTTTCCGGCGTCCATGCCGATCAGCCTGCTGATGATGGACAAAAGCGTGCTTTTTCCCGCTCCGTTCGGTCCGATGAAGGACGTGATCATTCCTTTTTGTATCGTTAAAGTCGTGGGATGAACAACGGTCTGCTCTCCGAATTGTTTCATGATATCTCGTACTTCTATCATTATTTACGCTCCTTCAGCAACAGGTAAATAAAATAAATCCCGCCGATAAAATCAATGATCACCACGAGCGTCACCGTTAAACCAAACAGCTTTTCAACAATGAACTGGCCTCCGACAAGCGCAATGATGCTGAACAAAACCGCTCCGGGAATCAGGACGCTGTGCTTATACGTTTTAAATACCTCCCGGGCCACATTGACGACGAGAAGCCCCAAAAATGTGATCGGACCCACGAGGGCAGTAGACACGGAAACGAGAACGGCGACGACGATCAGCATTTTCTTCACCGTCCGGTCGTAATCGATTCCGAGGTTGACGGCTTGATCCCTGCCGAGCGAAATCACGTCAAAGTACGGATTAAACCGCCAAGCGTAAACGAGAATCGCCAGAATGACGAGCGAAGCAAGCACTAAAATGTCCGTATTCAAATTGTTGAAGCTGGCAAACATCTTGTTTTGAACGACTTGGAACTCGTTCGGATCGATCAGCATCTGCATAAAGGATGACAGGCTTCTGAACAATGTGCCGAACACGATTCCAACGAGCAGCAGCAGGAAGATGTGCCTTCCCCCGCGGCGGAACATCAGGAAAAACAGCACAAATGAAAAGCAGACCATCAAACCGGTAGACAATAGAAAATTGCCGTTTTTGCCAAGGTCAGCGAGTTTGGCTGCACCGAAAAAGAAAATAATCCCGGTTTGCAGCAGAACATAGAGAGAATCGAGTCCGAGGATGCTCGGCGTCAAAATTCTGTTGTTTGTGATCGTTTGGAAAATCATCGACGAATACGCAATCGCTGTACCGACAATGATGATCGCAAAAACCTTGGCAAACCTCCGCGGAAGCGCATATTCCCATACAGACGGCAAACCGTAGAACAGAAACAGCCCGATGCAGACTGCTGCTATCACGATGAGTACAAGCATTTTCTGTTTATGACGCATAGGCTTTTCTCCTTAAAAGCAAGTAAAGAAAAACGCCGCTCCCGATGATGCCGACCATCAAACCAACCGAAATTTCGTACGGGTAAATGACGAGACGTCCCGCTATATCGCAAAACAAGACGAAAACGGCTCCGAGAACCGCCGTGTGAGGCAGGCTGTTTTTCAAATGATCTCCCCTGTAAATGGACACGATGTTCGGGATGATCAATCCCAAAAAGGGAAGCGTGCCGATCGTCAGGATGACGACGGACGAAATAATAGATACGATGATCAGCCCGATATTGACCACCCGCTTGTATTTCAAACCAAGATTGATGGAAAATGACTCCCCCATCCCGGCCAACGTGAATTTATTGGCGAACAGATAGGCAATGATAACGAGCGGTATACTCAGAAATAAGAGCTCATACCTCCCCTTCATGACGAGCGAAAAATTCCCTTCAAACCATGCATTGACGTTTTGAATAATATTGTACTGATAAGCCATGAAAGTAGAGATGGCGCTGACAACGCTCCCGAGCATCATTCCGACGAGAGGGATGAAAATCGCATCTTTGAACTTGATTCTGTCCAAAATTTTGACGAACAAAAAGCTGCCAAACAGTGCAAAAACAAAGGCAAACAGTATTTTGACTACTATCCCTGCAGACGAAAAAAGCACGATCGCAATGATCACGCCGAGCCGAGCCCAATCCATCGTTCCAGCGGTGGTTGGTGAAACAAATTTATTGCGCGTCAGCTGCTGCATGATCAGCCCGCAGATGCTCAAGCTCATTCCCGCAAGCACGATGCTGATCAAGCGCGGGATTCTGCTTATGTAAAGCGTTTGAATTTCGTCCTCATTAAAGCGGAAAAGGTCAAGAGGCGAAAGCTCCTTAACGCCGATGAATATCGAGCTGAATGAAAGAATGATGAGCATTAGCAATAAGTATCGTAATTTCATGCTGCAGTAGCCTCCTTGCACAACAAAGCAACCCCTCCGCCGACGTTAATGATTATCATTATCAATAAGGGCCTTTATATATCTTACCATTTTTTCTGACATAGTCAATAAGATTAATAGATACAAAGGTTGAAGTCATGCGATTTCCCCATGATGAGTCCTCCTCAAAAACACATTTGTTCTTTCCTGAAAGAAAAACCTTGATTCTTCTTGTAAAAAGCGCAATAATTAAAATTAAATTTATTTCGAAAATTTAAACTTTAGGAGATGTAACAAATGAAAGTCGTTAAATTTGGAGGCAGCTCGCTCGCATCAGGAGCCCAGCTAGAGAAAGTATTTCAAATCGTCACTTCCGATCCGGAAAGGAGGGCCGTCGTCGTATCGGCACCCGGAAAACGGCATCCCGAGGATACGAAAGTAACTGACCTGTTAATCGAATGCGCCCAACAGTACCTATTATCGAAAGAAGCGACCGGCCTGGTTGAGGCGATTGTCGGACGGTATGCCGATATCGCGCTAGAGCTCGGGCTTGCCGATGACGTGATCAACCGGATCCGGGCAGACCTGCTTCAGCTGCTCGAAGGTGATAAAACAAATCCGGAACGGTTTATTGATGCGATCAAAGCTAGCGGCGAAGATAACAATGCCAAACTGGTAGCGGCCTACTTCAGGCACCGTGGAGTTGAAGCACATTATGTCAGTCCAAAAGACGCCGGGCTGTTCGTGACGAGCGAACCCGGCAACGCACAAGTGCTGCCCGAGTCCTACGACAATCTGTTTCAGCTCAGACAGCAAAAGGGCATCATTATCTTTCCCGGCTTCTTCGGATTCAGCCAGGAAGGAGAAGTGATGACGTTTTCGCGCAGCGGCTCTGACATTACGGGCTCCATTTTAGCGAATGGATTGAAAGCCGAGTTGTATGAAAACTTCACTGACGTTGACGCCGTTTATTCTGTCAACCCGGCGATCGTATCCAACCCGAAAGAAATCCGCGAGCTGACATACCGGGAAATGAGAGAGCTGTCGTATGCCGGCTTTTCCGTCTTTCATGATGAAGCATTGATCCCTGCTTTCCGGGCGCGCATACCGGTTCAGATCAAAAATACAAACAACCCGGACGCAGAAGGGACAAGAGTTGTCGCCACACGCGACAACACGAACGGACCTGTCGTCGGGATCGCCGGCGACAGCGGATTTTGCAGCATTTACATCAGCAAATATTTGATGAACCGAGAAATCGGCTTCGGCCGCCGCGTCCTGCAAATCCTTGAAGATGAAGGGCTGACATATGAACACATTCCGTCCGGCATTGACGATATTACGATCATTTTAAGGCAGAATCAAATGGATCAAGCAGCAGAAAAACGGATGATCAAACGGATCAAGGAAGAGTTGGATGCTGATGAAGTAGCGATTGAACACAATATTGCCCTGATCATGGTCGTCGGCGAAGCCATGCGCCATAACGTCGGAACGACGGCAAGAGCGTCAAAAGCATTGTCTGAAGCCGGCGTCAACATCGAAATGATCAACCAGGGCTCCTCGGAAGTCAGCATGATGTTCGGCGTTAAGGAAGCTCAGGAAAAACAAGCGGTCCGCGCATTATACCAGGAGTTTTTCGCAAAAGTTCTCGTTTAAAAAAGCCCCTTTTTTATGGGGTTTTTTTGTTGTCAGAAAATGTCCCCTTCCCTTAAATTGCCTGCCCTAAATTGATTCACAAAACCGTTTTGAAAGCCGATATGTAAAGTAAATAAATTGATGGGAGAACACCATATGAATCTGTTGAGAAATATAAAAATCAGAAGCAAACTGTTTGTCATCATTATCATTTCGGCGCTGGCTTTGTCAATTGTAGGCATCCAGGGGGTAGGCGGGCTGAGCAAGCTTTCCAAAGGTTCCGAGATGATCTATCAAGATCAATTGATTCCCAACCAGTTGTTTGCAAGATTAAAAGCGAACAACCTCGATCTTGATACGTACAAATTCGAGTTAATGGTGACGAAAGACAGCGATCGAAATGAAACTTTGCAAAAAAACATCAAGGAAAAAAACGAAGAAAACAACACCTTAATGGAAAAGATCGATCAGCTGAAATTAATGGACAACGTCTCTGAAAAATACGAGAGCTTCAAAAGCGAATACAAGAAATTGCAAGATATCAGCAGCCAGATGCTCAGCTTGGCGGTGAAGAACGAAAATGACAAAGCTTATGATGTCTATCTAAAAGAGATGGAGCCTCAAAGAGAAACGGTCAACCAGCTGATTGAAGACATTCAAACGCTAAATGCTGACAACGCCAAAACGATCTATCAGCGGGATTCTAAAGAAGCCGGTTCCATCATCACGCTTCTCATCATTGTGATCGCAGCATCGCTTGTTTTATCCATCTCGATCGGACTCTTAATGACAAGGCTGATCACAAAGCCGATCAAAGACATTCAGGCGCTGTTCGCAGAAACAGAGCAAGGCGATTTTACTGTCAAAGGAACATATCAATCGAAGGATGAATTGGGATTGCTGACCGCATCGTTTAACAAAATGGTAGCAGGCGTCCGTTCGATCATTGAAACGGTCGGCGAAACGTCCCACCAAGTTGCTTCATCATCACAAGAATTGAGCGCCAGCGCTGATGAAAGCACAAAGGCGAGCGAGTACATCTCAACGACGATCCAGGAGCTTGCGGTAGGCTCTGATCAGCAGGTGGAAAGCGTTGAAAACAGCAGAACCGTTATTAAGGGAATGACCGAGTTTGCCGGAAGAATTTCTTCTAGCGCCGAAAAGGCAGCCGCCACCGCAGACCAGACGGCGAAGATGTCGCTTGAAGGCACGAAAGCCATTGATAAAGTGAGCGCACAAATGCAGTCTATTAATGAAACGGTCGTTTCTCTTTCAGAAGCATTTAAACATTTAACAGAACGTTCAAATGAGATCGGGAATATTACCGAAGTGATTACGAGCATCGCTGAACAAACGAACCTGCTAGCTTTAAACGCGGCCATTGAAGCGGCCAGGGCTGGAGAACAAGGAAAAGGCTTTGCCGTCGTCGCGGATGAAGTCAGAAAATTAGCCGAGCAATCGGCCCAGTCAGCAGAACAGATTACAAGGTTGATTACGATCATTCAAAACGATACAAAGCAGACGATGAACTCGGTCATTTCGGCAACCGGCGAAGTCAAAGAAGGACTTGTCGTCGTTCATGAAGCCGGAGGCGCTTTCCAAAAAATCGAAAACTCGATAACTGAGGTTGTCACACAGATCAATGATGTGACAAACTTGGTGAAAAACCTGACAGCCGGCACAAGCGAAATCGAAACCGCGATTTCCGGCGTCAAAGAAGTAGCCGAGACTGCAGCGGGAAGCACGCAAACGGTTAGTGCGGCAACCCAGGAGCAGCTTGCTTCAATGGAAGAAATCGCCGCCGCATCACAGATCCTCGCGCAAAACGCCGAAGAGCTGCAGCACCTGATTCAGAAATTCAAAATTAAAGATTAACAAAAACCCGCCAGACGCTGTCTGGCGGGTTTCTATTCATCATCATCTCTCGCCGTCAGCGGCAGGCGGATGATAAATTTTGTTCCTTTGTTTTTCTCGCTTTCAATCTCTACCGTGCCGTTGTGAAGGGAGACGAGCTGTCTGACGATCGACAGCCCCAGCCCGTATTCTCCGTAAGGTGTGTTTGTCCGTGATAAATCCGCTTTATAAAAACGATCCCAAATGTTTTCGATATCATTTTCATCAATGCCGAT